>NZ_JBFWLF010000012.1:0-30719 GCF_050252275.1 Citrobacter sp.
CGACTGTCCCAGGGACAGCGCAGCCAGCGAGACAGCGACTGGCATAACAGATCGCTCTGATTAAACCCCCTGCGCCAGTGGCGGCGCTGCCAGAGAGGAACGCTAATCAGCCTGTCCGGCAGGGTCAGCCCGGTCTGACGACGCGCCTGCAATACCTCCAGCAGCAAAACGCGCGACAGCGCGGGGGCGATGTCGCTGCGCCGGGAAAACTTAAGTTGATGAATGAGCGTGCTGAGCGGCGGGGCATAATCGCTGACGGTAATCAGTCGCTGCCAGGGCGGCGCTTTTTGCAGGCAGCGCCCGCAGGCCATTGTGGGATGCGCGGAGGGGAGTCCACATCGTGGACAGAGCGAGACGTGCCGACGCGCAGCGCGTTCGCAGACAGAACAGATCCCCCAACGACTCAGCGCCAGCGGCATTCGGCATAGCCAGCATAATCCCGGTACTGTTAGCATAGATTCATCCTTGTTGGCGAAAAGAGAACAGTAACTGATGAATGACATCTGGTGGCAGACCCGTGGAGAGGGAAATTGTCATCTTGTGCTGCTGCACGGATGGGGACTTAACGCCGAAGTGTGGCATTGCATTAGCGAGGAACTGAGCTCGCATTTTACGCTGCATCTGGTCGATTTACCGGGCTTTGGCCGCAGCCAGGGTTTTGGGGCCATGACGCTTGAGGAAATGGCGGAGCGCGTCCTGGAACTGGCGCCAGAGAGCGCTATCTGGCTCGGCTGGAGTCTTGGCGGGTTAGTGGCGAGCCAGGTGGCATTAACTCATCCCGAGCGCGTTCAGGCGCTGGTGACGGTGGCGTCATCGCCCTGTTTCAGCGCACGTGAAAATTGGCCGGGGATTAAGCCGGAAGTCCTGGCGGGGTTCCAGCAGCAACTGAGTGAAGACTTCCAGCGGACGGTAGAGCGCTTTCTGGCATTGCAAACGATGGGAACGGAAACGGCGCGTCAGGATGCACGCGCATTGAAAAAGACCGTGCTGGCGCTGCCGATGCCGCCGGTAGATGTGCTTAACGGAGGGCTGGAGATCCTGAAAACGGTTGATCTGCGCGAGTCACTGACATCGTTAACGGTACCGTTCCTGCGTTTGTACGGCTATCTTGACGGGTTGGTTCCCCGCAAGGTGGTGCCACTGCTTGATGCACTATGGCCAGCGAGCGAATCGCTGATCTTTGCCAGGGCAGCGCATGCCCCGTTTATTTCGCATCCTGATGAATTCTGTCAGACGCTGGTGGCGCTAAAGCAAAGACTGTAACGCGAAGAAAAATGCCCGGAAAGTGTCTTACTTACCGGGCCGGAGATTAATGGTTCCGCGCGATGCAGCATAATCTCGTCATCAGGAACGACGGTAACCACCAGTGGCAACGACGCACCATACAAACGCCGTGCTGCTTGCGGACTCTCCGTAATACCTTAACGCAGCGCCCACCATTCACGCAGGCAGGCTTTGCCTTCCGGGCAACTTTTGCAGCTTCCAGAGATACAGCCGTCAGGTTCTTCCTGAATCCGCATAGCTTTACCCATCATTTCCAGTTGACTGAGCATGGCGTCGATCATCGGCTGCGGCGTATGCAATGTATGGCTGATTTGCGCTGCCTCCATGCGCCCCCGCAAGGCCAATAAATCGCGAACCTGAATGAGCGAAGCCATCGTGACGCCTTAGTGACAATCGCCGGTGGTTGTACTGGCGCAGCAGTCGCTGGCTTTTTTCCGCGTGGCCAGCAGATTGACATCCACCCGGCTACGCGCCCGGCGCAGCAGTCCCAGCACCACAACGTTAAATAGGATCACGGCCAGGATACAAACCAGACTGTAGCGCGGATGCTCACTGTAGCTGGCGACCTGGTAGAACAGGGTTGACAGCGAGTAGGCGATGTTCAGCCCCCACAGAATGGAGAAGCCCATCCAGCCGCGGCTCGATTCACGGGCAATTGCCCCCATTACCGAGATGCAGGGAACGTACAGCAGGACGAAAATCAGGTAGCTGTAGGCTGCCGCCGCGCTGCCAAATTTCGCATCCATGACGCCCATTGCGCCAGTCGCCATTTCTCCGTCGCCTTTGCTGGCTTCAATAGGGTTCGCCAGTACGCTGAGGCTGAAAGTATCTTTCAGGCTCTGCCAGGTTTCATCCAGCGCGCTCAGCAGCTCATCGCCAAGATTAAATTCAGCCGGATTAAATTCCTCATCCTGAATGTTTTCTGCGGTATAGAGCGTGTTGAGTGTACCGACCACCACTTCTTTCGCCATCGCGCCCGTGAACAGCCCAACCGTTGCCTGCCAGTTGTCTTCATGAACACCAATCGGTTTAAAGACGGGGGTGATGACGCGACTGACGGAGGCCAGCGCCGAATCGTTGATATTATCGACAATCTTGCCGCTGAGTGAAAAGCTGTTAAACGCGCTCAGGAAGATGCTGACAATGACGATCACTTTACCGGCGCGCAGCACAAACCCTTTCAGGCGCTGCCAGGTCTGGATGATCAGGCTCTTGATATGCGGGACGTGATAAACCGGAAGCTCCATAACAAACGGAGACGCTTCGCCACGCATGATCGTGTGTTTGAGCATCAGGCCGGTCAATACCGCCATCACAATGCCCAGCACATACAGGGAGAACACCGCCAGCGCGCCGTTCTGCCCGAAGAAGGCCGCCGCAAACACGGCGAAAATCGCCAGTCGTGCCCCACAGGACATGAACGGTGCCATCATGATAGTCATCAGGCGCTCACGTGGCGCATCCAGGGTGCGGGCCCCCATCACCGATGGTACGTTGCAGCCAAAGCCGACAATCAGCGGGACGAATGATTTGCCCGGCAGTCCCAGCGCCTGCATCAGACGGTCCATCACAAACGCTGCGCGCGCCATGTAACCGGAGTCTTCGAGGAACGAGAGGAACAGGTACATCATGCCGATCTGCGGAACCAGCGGCAGAACGGTGTTAATCCCACCGCCCAGCCCTTGGGCGAGGAAAATGGTCAGCCAGTCCGGGAAGTGAAGGGTATAACCGATCCACTGGATACCGTGAATAAAAATCGCCACAGAGCCAGCATCAAAAATAGGGGCCAGCGCGCCGCCAATGTTAATGGCAAGCAGAAACATCAGGTACATCACAAACAGGAAGATCGGCAGACCGAGAAAACGGTTGAGGATGATTTTATCCACCGCCGTTGTAAAGCGGCTGGGCTCTGCCGTCAGGGTGTTGCTCACCACGTCGCAGATTGCCGCAATGCACTGGTAACGCGCATCGGCGATATGCAGTGCCGGGTCGTCCATCTCGTCGCTCAGATGCGCCAGCGAAATATCCAGTTGCGCAGCAGCGTCACCGGCGTATGCCCGGCTGTAGATATCCCCTTCCAGCATTTGCAGGCCGAGCCAGCGGCGCTGTTGTACCGGCATTTCTTTAGCCATGGCGTTTGCCAGTTTATCGGCCTCACGCAGCAGCGGCTGGGCGTAATGCACCAGTTCAACGTTTTCGTTCTTGTTGTGGCGGTCAATCGCCAGCTTCAGCGCTTCGATACCGCGTCCACGGGTAGAAACCAGCGGGACGACCGGGCAGCCAAGGCGGGTTGAAAGGGCATCGATATCAATGCGGATTTTCTGTTTTTCCGCAATGTCGAGCATGTTGAGTGCAACAATGCAGGGAATGCCCAGCTCAAGCAGTTGCAGCGTCAGATAGAGGTTACGCTCAAGATTTGAGGCATCTACCACGTTAATTAACAGGTCGGCGTCGCCACTCAGAATGTAGTGGCAGGCAATCTGCTCATCCAGAGAGGTTTGCGAAGAGATGGTAGTGAGCGAATACGTGCCGGGCAGATCGACCAGCGTGACCTGATGATCCGTGGTCGTGAATTGCCCCTCTTTACGTTCCACGGTGACCCCAGCCCAGTTGCCTACGCGCTGGCGCGCACCGGTCAGTTGGTTAAACAGGGTTGTCTTGCCGGAATTTGGATTACCAATTAAGCCAATGGTTAATTTTTTCATCGTTATAGACTCACTGTATTAACAGGAAACCGCTTCCACTTCTAATAATGCCAGGTCTTTTTTACGCAATACCAGGCTAACGCGACGCGTTTCAATATGGACAGGATCGCCTAAGGGGGCGACGCGCACCACGTTAAATGAGGAACCCGGGAGCATGCCGAGGGAAAGCAGTTTCTGACGGTATGCAGGACTTATTTCACGGGCAAAACCGGTAATTTTCCACGCAGTATCTGGAGTAAATTGCATAAGAGCCTACTTATTTCTCGCTAACTGGATGTTTACCTCATGGGGCAAAGGGGCGCGGCATGAGACCAGATGATTAGCCAACGAAGGAAAGAGTAAATAATCAACAATGCAATGATAATGAGAATGGTTTTTATCTTCAACCGATTAAATGTGACGGAATGTTGGTTTGAATAATAATCTGCGTCATTTTTGATATGGCTCAAAAATAATAACCAGCAGGTGAAATGATTTGAATTCTTAATAAATTAACGTTGTTAATGTTTAATTAAGGTTTCATCTGTTAATGACGTGATAAATATAACGCGATGGAGAAGGTGGATGCGGTAAAGGGCCGGACAGGGCGGTTCCGCCGCCATCCGGCACTCGATCTAAACTTAACGTTTTTTACCCATCGCTGCCGCCAGCGCATCCATCATCGCGCTGTTACCGGCGGGCTGCGCTTCACGAGTACGTGGTTTTGCCGCTTTCGCTGCCGGACGATCATTGCCGCCGCCGCGATGGGCATTGGTTTCACCCGGCTGTTCGTCCAGACGCATCGTCAGGGCAATACGCTTACGTTGCAGGTCAACTTCCAGCACTTTCACCTTCACGATGTCGCCTGCTTTCACCACGGTGTGAGGATCGTCAACAAACTTGTTCGACAGCGATGAGATGTGAACCAGTCCATCCTGGTGAACGCCGATATCCACAAACGCACCAAAGTTGGTGACGTTGGTGACGGCACCCTCGAGAACCATCCCCGGCTGCAAATCGTTCAGGGTTTCAACGCCATCGGCAAACTGCGCGGTTTTGAATTCCGGACGCGGATCGCGACCCGGTTTCTCCAGCTCTTTGATGATGTCACTGACGGTCGGGACACCGAACTTGTCGTCGGTGAAATCGACGGCTTTCAGATTGCGCAGTTCGCTGCTGTTGCCCATCAGATCTTTCAGCGCTTGTTGCGTTGCCGCCAGAATACGTTCCACGATCGGATAGGCTTCCGGGTGAACGGTGGAAGCATCCAGCGGGTTATCTCCGTGGTTAATACGCAGGAAGCCTGCGCACTGTTCGAAGGCTTTCGGCCCCAGACGGCTGACT
Source organism: Citrobacter sp. (assembly GCF_050252275.1). NCBI lineage: Bacteria > Pseudomonadati > Pseudomonadota > Gammaproteobacteria > Enterobacterales > Enterobacteriaceae > Citrobacter > Citrobacter sp. The sequence goes on from NZ_JBFWLF010000012.1 coordinate 5,313, forward strand.
TTCAGCAGTTGCTGACGATTCTGGAACTGCCCGTTCTCGTCGCGCCAGGCCACGATATTCTGCGCCATCATGCGGGTCAGACCGGCTACACGGGTTAACAGCGGAACCGATGCCGTATTCAAATCAACGCCGACGGCGTTCACACAGTCTTCCACCACCGCGTCCAGTTTACGGGCTAACTGTGTCTGGCTGACGTCATGCTGATACTGACCGACGCCGATCGATTTCGGATCGATTTTCACCAGCTCAGCGAGCGGATCCTGCAGACGGCGCGCAATAGAGACCGCGCCGCGCAGCGAGACGTCGAGATCCGGGAACTCCTGGGCTGCCAGTTCTGACGCGGAATAGACTGACGCCCCGGCTTCGCTGACGATCACTTTCTGCGCCGTCACTTTCGGGAACTGTTTCTGTACATCGAGGAAGAAGCGTTCGGTTTCACGCGAGGCGGTGCCGTTACCAATCGCCACCAGTTCTACATTGTACTTTTCACACAGCGCAGCCACTACCACGGCGGCTTTCGCCGCCTGACCGGTGTGAGGATAGATGGTATCGGTGGCGACCAGCTTACCAGTGCCATCCACTACGGCGACTTTTACCCCGGTACGCAGACCCGGATCGAGGCCCATGGTGGCGCGCAGGCCCGCCGGTGCCGCCATCAACAGATCGTGCAGGTTACGGGCGAACACGTTAATCGCTTCGTCCTCCGCGCGCTCGCGGACAGTCCCCATCAGCTCGGTTTCGAGGTGCATAAGCACCTTGATACGCCACGTCCAGCTCACCACGCCTTTACGCCAGCTGTCTGCCGGTGCGTTGTTCAGACGCAGGCCGAGGTGATCCATAATGATCTGCTCGCAGTAGCTCTCTTTCGGCGGCTCATCGAACTGCGGATCGGCATTCAGCGAAAGCTGCAACACGCCTTCATTACGGCCGCGGAACATTGCAAGCGCACGGTGAGAAGGCACGGAGGCGATCGGTTCGTGATGATCGAAATAGTCGCGGAATTTTGCGCCTTCCTCTTCTTTGCCGCTGACTACGCTGGCAACCAGATGGGCATTTTTCCACAGATAGTCACGTACCTTCGCCAGCAGCGCGGCGTCTTCGGCAAAGCGTTCCATCAGGATATAGCGTGCGCCATCAAGCGCGGCTTTGCTGTCGGCAACCCCTTTCTCTGCATCGATATATTTTGCCGCTTCGGTGTCCGGATCGTGTGACGGGTCGTTCCACAACAGGTCGGCCAGCGGCTCCAGACCGGCTTCAATCGCGATTTGTCCACGGGTGCGGCGTTTGGGTTTATACGGGAGGTAAAGATCTTCGAGTTCGGTCTTACTTAACGTGCCGTTGATGGCAGTCGCCAGATCATCGGTCAGTTTGCCTTGCTCGGAAATGGACTTGAGAATGGCCTGGCGGCGCTCTTCCAGTTCACGCAAATAGCCCAGTCGGGTCTCCAGATTACGCAGTTGCGTATCATCCAGGCCGCCGGTGATTTCCTTACGGTAACGTGCGATAAACGGCACGGTGTTCCCTTCGTCAAGCAGGCGAACGGCAGCGGTGACCTGGTCGGCCCGGGCCTGAATTTCACCCGCAATAATGCGGCAGAAAGAATCATTCATCATGGATTGGCTTCATCTACTGAGTAAAAAATCAGGGAACAGTTATACGGATTGATGGGCAAAAACGCCAGCCATAGCGCGGGGCTTCGGATTGTTCCTGCTCATTTTACGTATTCGATCGCATTCACGTACCAGCTTGCTTCCCCACCAGGCGTGTTGACCACCGCGAGATCGCCGACCTCTTTTTTCAGCAGCGCGCGCGCCATCGGCGAGTCGATGGAGATATAATCTTTGCGGCCAAAAATTTCATCGTAGCCGACAATCCGAAAGCGACGGGTATCGCCATCGTCATTCTCAATTTCTACCCATGCGCCGAAAAACACTTTGCCTTCCTGTTGTGGGGAGTAATCAACAATCTTCAAATTCTCCATGCATTTGGTCAGATAGCGGACGCGCCTGTCGATCTCACGCAGGCGCTTTTTATTATACTGGTAGTCGGCATTCTCACTGCGGTCACCCAGACTCGCCGCCCAGGTCACCTTCTTTGTTACTTCCGGGCGCTCTTCACGCCACAGGTAGTTGAGCTCGCTTTTGAGTTTTTCGTACCCTTCCCGGGTGATCAGAGGCGTTTTCATCTTATTGATTACCTTTAAGTCTGTGACGAAGCGCACAATTCGTATTACGTCATCCCACTGACAGAATAAATAATGTGCTGCGCGTTTCATTGTATACTTAAGCTGCTGTTAAATATGCTTTGTAACAATTTAGCCTGGAATTCATACCAGAATTCACTGGTGGCGAACGTTAGCTTTTTTAAGAATACATACCATCAATTAATTGTTGCGAACCTTTGGGAGTACTAATAATGCAAGAGAACTATAAAATTCTGGTGGTCGATGACGATATGCGTCTGCGTGCGCTGCTTGAGCGTTATCTGACCGAGCAGGGCTTCCAGGTTCGAAGCGTCGCTAACGCTGAGCAAATGGATCGTCTGCTGACCCGCGAATCATTCCATCTTATGGTACTGGATCTGATGCTGCCGGGTGAAGATGGCCTGTCTATTTGCCGCCGTCTGCGCAGCCAGAGTAACCCGATGCCGATCATCATGGTCACGGCGAAAGGGGAAGAAGTTGACCGTATTGTCGGGCTGGAAATTGGCGCTGATGACTATATCCCGAAACCGTTTAACCCACGCGAACTGCTGGCGCGTATTCGGGCGGTGCTGCGTCGTCAGGCGAACGAACTGCCGGGCGCGCCTTCTCAGGAAGAGGCCGTCATTGCTTTTGGTAAGTTCAAACTGAACCTCGGAACGCGTGAAATGTTCCGTGAAGACGAGCCGATGCCGCTCACCAGTGGTGAATTTGCGGTACTGAAAGCGCTGGTGAGCCACCCGCGTGAGCCGCTGTCCCGTGACAAACTGATGAACCTGGCGCGTGGTCGTGAGTATTCCGCAATGGAGCGTTCCATCGACGTACAGATTTCTCGTTTGCGCCGCATGGTGGAAGAAGATCCCGCTCATCCGCGTTATATCCAGACCGTGTGGGGCCTGGGTTACGTTTTTGTACCGGACGGTTCTAAAGCATGAGGCGAATGCGCTTCTCGCCACGAAGTTCATTTGCCCGCACGCTGCTGCTCATCGTCACCCTGCTGTTTGTCAGTCTGGTAACGACCTATCTGGTGGTGCTGAACTTTGCGATTCTGCCGAGTCTCCAGCAGTTTAATAAGGTCCTGGCCTACGAAGTGCGTATGCTGATGACCGATAAACTGCAACTGGAGGACGGCACGCAACTGGTGGTGCCTCCCGCTTTTCGCCGGGAAATTTACCGTGAGCTGGGGATTTCTCTTTATTCCAACGAAGCCGCCGAAGAGGCTGGACTGCGTTGGGCGCAACACTATGAATTTTTAAGCCATCAGATGGCGCAGCAGCTGGGCGGGCCGACGGAAGTGCGCGTTGAGGTCAACAAAAGCTCGCCGGTTGTCTGGCTGAAAACCTGGCTGTCACCCAATATCTGGGTGCGCGTTCCGTTAACGGAAATTCATCAGGGCGATTTCTCCCCGCTGTTTCGCTATACGCTGGCCATCATGTTGCTGGCGATAGGAGGGGCGTGGCTGTTTATTCGTATACAAAACCGACCCCTTGTGGATCTCGAACATGCCGCGCTGCAGGTAGGGAAAGGCATTATTCCACCGCCGCTGCGTGAGTACGGCGCCTCTGAGGTCCGCTCGGTGACCCGCGCCTTCAACCATATGGCAGCCGGGGTGAAGCAGCTCGCGGATGACCGAACGCTGCTGATGGCGGGGGTCAGTCACGATCTCCGCACCCCGCTGACGCGTATTCGTCTGGCGACAGAGATGATGGGCGAGCAGGATGGTTATCTGGCGGAGTCCATCAATAAAGATATCGAAGAGTGCAACGCGATCATTGAACAATTCATCGACTACCTGCGCACCGGACAGGAGATGCCGATGGAGATGGCCGATCTCAACGCCGTGCTGGGCGAAGTGGTGGCGGCAGAAAGTGGCTATGAGCGCGAAATTGAGACGGCGCTTCAGCCGGGTAGCATTCAGGTGAAGATGCACCCGCTGTCTATCAAGCGTGCAGTCGCCAACATGGTGGTGAACGCTGCGCGTTATGGCAACGGATGGATCAAAGTCAGTAGCGGGACGGAACCGCATCGCGCCTGGTTCCAGGTGGAAGATGACGGCCCCGGCATTAAACCTGAGCAGCGTAAACACCTGTTCCAGCCGTTTGTCCGTGGCGACAGTGCGCGTAGCACCAGCGGAACCGGTCTGGGACTGGCGATTGTGCAGCGTATCGTGGACAACCATAACGGGCTGCTGGAGATCGGCACCAGCGAGCGGGGCGGGCTCTCTATCCGCGCCTGGCTACCGGTTCCTGTGGTCCGCGTCCAGGGGACGACTAAAGAGGCGTAAAAAAAGGGAGGCGAAATGCCTCCCTTGCTATTTTTACTTTATCCGGACTGACTTACAGCTTCGGCCCGGCGCTGACCAATGCTTCGCCTGCTGGGGTATCGGTGTATTTCTCGAAGTTCTCGATGAACAGTTTCGCCAGCGCAGTGGCTTTTTCCTGCCACTGTTCCGGAGACCCGTAGGTATTACGCGGGTCGAGAATACGGGTATCCACGCCTGGAAGTTCGGTCGGGATCGCCAGATCAAACATCGGCAGGTTGAAGGTTTCTGCATCGTCCAGAGAACCGTTCAGGATAGCGTCGATAATGGCGCGGGTATCTTTGATGGAGATACGTTTGCCCGTACCGTTCCAGCCAGTGTTGACCAGGTATGCCTGCGCACCTGAGGCCTGCATGCGTTTCACCAGCACTTCAGCATACTGCGTCGGGTGCAGCGACAGGAATGCCGCGCCGAAGCAGGCGGAGAAGGTTGGCGTCGGCTCGGTGACACCGCGTTCCGTACCCGCCAGTTTAGCCGTGAAGCCAGACAGGAAGTGGTACTGCGTCTGGTTGGCGGTCAGGCGAGAAACCGGTGGCAGCACGCCAAAAGCATCAGCGGTCAGGAAGATCACCTTCGTGGCATGGCCGGCTTTGGAAACCGGTTTAACGATATTTTCGATGTGGTAGATAGGATAGGAAACGCGGGTATTCTCGGTTTTCGAGCCGTCGTCAAAATCGATAGTCCCATCGTCGCGCACGGTGACGTTTTCTAACAGCGCATCACGACGAATCGCGTTGTAGATTTCCGGTTCCGCTTCTTTCGACAGCTTGATCGTTTTTGCGTAGCAACCGCCTTCAAAGTTGAACACGCCATCGTCATCCCAGCCGTGCTCGTCATCGCCGATCAGACGGCGTTTCGGGTCGGTGGAGAGGGTTGTTTTCCCGGTGCCGGAAAGACCGAAGAACACCGCAACATCGCCTTTCTCGCCCACGTTGGCGGAACAGTGCATTGATGCAATGCCTTTCAGCGGCAGCAGATAGTTCATCACCGAGAACATACCTTTCTTCATTTCTCCGCCGTACCAGGTACCACCAATCAGCTGGATACGTTCGGTCAGGTTGAAGGCGACAAAGTTTTCGGAGTTCAGACCCTGCTCTTTCCACTGTGGGTTCGTGCACTTCGCGCCGTTCATCACGATAAAGTCAGGCTCAAAGCCTTCCAGTTCGTCATCGCTTGGGCGGATGAACATGTTCTTCACGAAATGCGCCTGCCACGCCACTTCGGTAATGAAGCGGACAGAGAGGCGAGTATCGGCGTTTGCGCCACAGAAAGCATCAACGATAAACAGACGTTTACCGGAAAGTTGTTTGGTGACTAATCCTTTCAGGTGCTGCCAGGTTTCCTGGGACAGCGGTTTGTTGTCGTTCTTGCCTTTTCCTTTGTCGGACCACCACAGCGTGTCACGCGTGGTGTCATCACGAACAATGTACTTATCCTTCGGCGAACGTCCGGTGAAAATACCGGTATCAACTGCAACGGCACCCAGGTTCGTCAACACACCACGCTCATAACCTTCCAGGCTTGGGTCTAGCTCTTCCTGATAAAGAGTTTCATAGCTGGGGTTGTAGACGATATCCTGAACGTCGCTGATACCATAAGCCTTGAGATCTTGCGGGGTTAATCGTTTCACGCGCATATCACTGCTCCTTAGCCAATATGTATTACCTGGAATAGTAAGGTTTTTTTGGGGGTGTTAACCGCGACAAGGCTCATAGATTTACTTATCTGGACAAAATCACGATTGACTGAAAACGCTGTGACTCCAGTCACGAAGCGGGGCTTATTATGGCAGGAATGACTTTTTAGTTGTGGAAAATGTTCCTAAAAGGTTAAGGATTAGTATTTTTCACGGGAATGTTGTGAGTGTAATCGCATTCATGCGGGAAATTAACAAACCACTTACATACAAAATATCGATTCACCACGAAAGAAAATTTTAGCAAAAAGTGCGGAATTTAGTGCGGACGGTCGGAGACGCATCGCGTCATCCGACCGGTACAGGATATCGATCAGTGAACCTGCGGATCGGCAGGGGAGGCGTTATTACGTATCTCGGCAATATCCATGGCATTGAACAGGTAGTGGCTCCCGCAATAGTCGCAATGCATATCGATTTCGCCTTCTTCCGCCAGAATGCTATCCACCTCTTCGTCCGGCAGCGTTTTCAGTGCGCCAGCACAGCGTTCGCGCGAGCAGGTGCATTTGAACTCAACGTCCTGCGGATCGTAAAGGGTGACCTCTTCTTCGTGATACAGACGCCACAGCACCTCATTGGCTGGCAGGGTCAGTAGCTCTTCCGCCTTGATAGTTTCGGTCAGCGTGGCCAGATGGTTGAAGTCATCTGCTTGCGCATCCTGGGCTGGCATCACCTGCAACAGCATTCCGCCGGCAGCGGCTTTCCCGTCAACATCACCGGTACGAATGAACAGACGGGTTGGCAATTGCTCAGAACGCAGGAAGTAATCTTCCAGACATGCCGCCAGCGTATCGCCTTCCAGACCGACAACGCCCTGATAACGCTCGCCTTCTTCCGGAGTAATGGTAATGACCAGATAACCATTACCGACCAGCGTTTTCAGGTCAGCATCTTCCGGGATCTCGCCCTGGACGCGCGCCACACCACGCATCTGCTGATTGTTGTTGCCGTTGATCACCGCGAGGCTCAGCGGACCATCACCCTGGAGCTGAACGGTGATATCACCGGCGAACTTCAGCGTCGCCGTGAGCAGACTGGTGGCAACCAGTAACTCAGCGAGAACGGTTTTCACTGGCTGCGGATAAGTATGGTTTTCGAGGATCTGTTGCAGGGTTTCCGATACGGTTACCAGTTCGCCGCGCACGGCAAAATTTTCAAACAGATAGCGGTGTAATTGGTCATGTTGCGGCATAATCATCTCTCTAGCGGGCGACAGTTATTCACTGTCGCCGTGTTTAAATCGTAACAGGTCACGGCGTTCTTTTTTGTCCGGTCGCCTGTCCGGGTGCGGCATGGTCAGAGCGTTAAGCTTACGCGCCAGCGCCATTTTTTCGCGTTTCTCTATGCTTTCCGTTGTCTCTTCGTACAGAGTGACGGCTTCGCTGGCCGGACGACGCTGCTCGGTGATCGCCTTGATCACCACCGTTCGCTCGTCGTTGCCCTGACGCAGCGTTAGCGTGGCGTTCAGTTCGACGATCTTGCTCGGCTTACTGCGCTGTCCGTTATAGTGAACTTTCCCGCCGTCCACCATTTCGCGGGCCAGTGCGCGGGTTTTATAAAACCGCGCAGCCCAAAGCCATTTATCCAGTCTGACCTCAACCGAGGGCTTCTCTTTCATGGCGTCTCCTTCACATCAGTGAGGGGATCAGTCGGCGGTAGTCATTCAATGACGGATGGCGCGCATACTGTTTTTCCGCAACGCCAGAGTCGGGGTTAGTCACGCCGAGGCAATAACGAATACCAAACTTCGCCGCCGCATCGAGAATAGGTTCGCTATCGTCGATAAACAGCGTTTTCTCTGCACTCATTCCCGTTTCTTCCGCCACGGCGCGCCATAACCGCTGATCCTCTTTGGGATATCCAAATGTGTGGGTAGAAAGTAATAAATCAAGGTGTGAGGCCAGACCGGTATGCTCCAGCTTCACGGCCAGATTATGCGGATGCGCATTGGTCAGCAAAATCCGCCGTTTACCGCAGGCTTTGAGCGCGTCTAAAAAGGGGATTGTATCGTCACGTAACACCGCTCGCGGCCCCATTGCGGTAGTCATCGCGCAGATATCCAGACCCAGACGGTCGCTCCAGTAATCAAGACAGTACCAGTTTAGCGTATGCTGCACGGCATGATATTCCTGGCGGATGCGTTCCTGCGCCTCTTGTGGCGAGATCCCGTTCTGCGCGCCGTAGGTTTCAGGCACCAGCTTTTGCCAGAAGTAGTTATCAAACGCCAGGTCGAGCAGCGTGCCGTCCATGTCTAACAGAACGGTATCCACGTTCTGCCAGGCAATATCAATATGCATGGGAACTCTCCAGAAGAAAACGCGATGCGGCACAGGGTAGCACATCCGGCGCCGCAGACATGTTATCAGATGAGGCTTTCCGGAGCGCTGATGAGCTTCGGATTCAGACAGCTTTCATAGTACTGTTGAATCTCCATCATGCGGGTGCGATGACGCTGGTAGCGGCGGAATGCCTGTACGCCATTATAGAGTGTGCAGGCTAGCATCGTCAGCATCAGCAGCGTGGTGCCGAGGTAACGCCACAAACCAGAACGATCGGGGATGCGGTGCAGGGCGATATGCTGCGTGCCATTGGCGTCAGTATAGATATTGGTGACAATCCCTTCGGCGCTAAACGGCGTGTTCATCAGCATTTGTGCCAGTCGCTGGAAGGCGCTCCACTGTTCCTGCGCCGGGTAATCGTACAGCGATACGGTCGGCCAGGGCTGATCGACCAGATCGCTGCCTTCATCGCTGACAATCAGGAATCCGCCAGGGGCGGGGCTGTTCAGCGATTGGGCGGCGCGGGCGGTCTCGCGGGTAATAAAGGGCGCCGTGGAGGTGGTAACCAGATTGTCGAGCGATTCGGCGCTGACGGGACGCAGCAGAACGTTAACACCATCCAGTTTGCCCGCGTTGGCCCGTTTCACCAGCGCACTCCAGTCTTTACTGTTCCCCAGGTTAACCAGCGCATTTTTGAGGCGTACGCACTCGTCTTCTGCCGCGCACAACTCAGCGGTTTTCAGGACGATATCGCCAAAATCATCCAGCAGCACCATGCCCGATTTCTGAATGGCGGAGCGCAAGGCCGCGCTGACGCGAGAGTCATCTTCCGGTTTGGGGTGCAACTGGCGGTTAACGGCCTGCGAGAGCGCAGTGGCTTTGTTCACTAGATCGGATTCCGGCAACGGCAGCGCAGGGGCGTCATTCCAGATGATTTGCGAGCAATCAAACGGCATAAACGGTGAACTGGTTTGTGCGCTCCAGGTGCCCTGCGCATGAATATTACACATGCCGGTCCCGCGAAGATTTAACGTGTCGCCGACGCGCACGCCGGACTGTTCAAGCTGTTTTACGCTGGTTGCTTCGATGGTTTGTGCGCCTTTCATCCACGACAGCGTGAACTTAATCGGCATATCGAGCGGGATCCAGAACAACAGCATCATTAGCACCAGCAGTGAGCCTCCGGCGATGATCGTGCTGCGTACCCAGTGCTGCAACGGGAAGTTTTTAACCTCGTCATGCAGGGATAAAAACCGTCCCTGACGCACGACGTGGCGATCGAGATAAATATCAATATCTGTTTGCTGGCCGAGATCTTGCGCAATGTAAGGCTGCCAGTGGCTTGGATACACCAGGTCGATAATCCCCAGCGAGATATTGTTGATCTGCTCCTGGTCATTTTCGCCAAACAGTCCCCAGCGGCGCGGTGTTCCCCGCAGGCAGTGAATTTCGCGTAGTGCGGATTTCGATGGCGGCGCGAATAAGCCCCACAATCCTGCCGCCAGCAACAGCACGGCTCCGCCCACCATCCACGGCACAAAGACGTCCGGCGTAACCAGACAGAAAAAGAACAGCAGGAAAGCGGCGACAATTAACAGCGCTTCGCGGAAACCGGCCGGGCGGCTGAGCGCATATTCTTCATGCGTCTCCTGACGAATGTTCAGCAACTCAATTTGTTCGCTCTCTTCGCCGCGAATTGACGCCTGTGTGGATGTGGTCGGTTGCAGCGCGTAACCACGCGCCTCCTGCATATACTCTTGCAGGGAATGACCATTTAGCGAGATCACCAGCGGCAGCGTATCGGTGTGGATCAGCTCAACGCTGTTTTCATCATTAATGTACTGTTCCCAAAAGGGAGGCAGATGGACTTCGACGGAATCGAGGTAGTAGCGCCACTTATTCGGATCGTCCGTCGTGATGCCGTAGCGGGTGATTGAGTGGGTCAGAATGATGACGTTATTGCTTTCAGCATTCAGCGTCAGGGAAACAGGGGCCGCGCTGGCGCCCGTCGGACCGGGTACCTGCTGGATTTGACTCAGGCTATCAAGATAATTTTCAACGGCGCTGCGTTCTTCAGGCGTGAGTTTGCGCGTTGCCGCCTCTGAGAATGCATTTGTCCACGGCAGCTTACGCCGTCTGGCACGAATGTTAAGTCGCCACCAGGCCAGCAATGCGCAGACCAGCAACGCCGCTAAAAAAATCAGAATGGTGCTCATGCTTTCCCCATCTTACTTAATCTGTCAGGTGTGGTCAGTCGCACCCTGTCACAATGAACGTGATCCCGTGGTTGGCTATCGGCAAGCATGGAGTTGAACTTGAGCATTTTTCAGCGCATCCCAGTGAATGCTGATGATAGCAAAACCTGCAAAAGCGGAATATCAGCAAATTCCTGGACCTATTTCAACCTATTGACTTTTAATTTGAAATAGGAATTATATTTTTATTAGGTTACATAAATGTAAATAACTGGCAATTCGCATTGCCGAAACCGTGTTGCGTATCGCACAATAACGACTGATTTCACGGCATAGATTCTCACGATGAGCAAATCATTACAAAAACCCACCATTCTGAACGTCGAAACTGTCGCACAGTCGCGGCTATTTAGCGTTGAAAGCGTGGACCTCGAATTCAGCAACGGCGTGCGTCGTGTCTATGAACGGATGCGTCCCTCTACCCGTGAAGCGGTAATGATTGTTCCGATCGTTGACGATCACCTGATTCTGATTCGTGAATACGCGGTGGGAACGGAGTCCTATGAGCTGGGCTTTTCCAAAGGGTTGATCGACCCGGGTGAAAGCGTGTTTGAAGCGGCGAACCGGGAACTGAAAGAAGAGGTCGGTTTTGGGGCAAATGATCTGACTTTTTTAAAAAAACTCAGCATGGCGCCGTCTTACTTTTCCAGCAAGATGAATATCGTGGTGGCGGAAGACCTTTTTCCCGAGTCACTGGAAGGCGATGAACCCGAACCGTTGCCGCAGGTGCGCTGGCCGCTGGCGCATCTGATGGATCTGCTGGAAGACCCCGACTTTACCGAAGCACGAAACGTGAGCGCGTTGTTTCTTGTACGCGAATGGCTGAAAGGGCAGGGACGGCTGTAAACGAGCACCCTGAAGGAATGAAAAAAGGCGCCGCAGCGCCTTTTTATTTAGAACAGTTCGTGTGTCTCACCACCGTCAGTGATGGTCGTTCCCACCTCATGCACCGCCTGCTGTGTCGGCTGCGTGCCTTCGATGAAATATTCTGCCCGGCTGTTACCGCCGTTTGCCAGTTGTCCGGTGCTGCGATCGATATTAACCGTGACGATGCCTGGTGGCGGCGTCAGCGGCTCCTCAGGAACCCCTTCCAGCACCACTTTCATGTAAGCATCCCACGCGGGTTGCGCACTTTTCGCACCGCCTTCGTAGCCAGAGATTTGATCTTTGATCGCGCCAGAGGCGGTGGTGCGCCCCAGGTCACGGCGGTGATCGTCAAATCCAATCCATACGGAGGTGACTACCCCCGGACCGTAGCCGGAGAACCAGGCGTCTTTCGAGCTGTTGGTGGTCCCGGTTTTACCGCCGATATCGTGGCGATTCAGATCACGACCTGCACGCCAACCTGTACCCATCCAGCCGGGTTCGCCGAAAATGTTGGTATTCAGCGCGCTCTTGATCAGGAAAGCCAGCGGCGTGTTGATCACGTGCGGTGCGTACTCTTGCGCCCCGGTCTGCGCCACTAACGCCTGATTTGCCTGCTCCAGTTTGGGCATTGGCACGGCGGCGTTCTGCTGCTCGCCAGAGATGGAGACATCTTCGACGTTGCTGTTTTCCAGAACGTTGGATTTCTGGGTATCACCGTAAATCACCGGAATATCACACTCCGGGCAGGCGATTTTCGGCTTCGCTTCGAAAATTACGCCGTTCTGGTCCGTTTCAATCTTGCTGATGAAATAGGGATCGACCAGGAAGCCGCCGTTCGACATGACGGCATAACCACGCGCCACCTGTAGCGGGGTAAATGACGCGGAGCCCAGCGCCAGGGATTCGGTACGCACAATGTTTTGTGCCGGGAAGCCGAAACGCTGCAGATATTCCGCCGCGTAGTCCACGCCCATGGCCCGCATGGCGCGTACCATTACTACGTTTTTCGATTCGCCCAGCCCCTGACGTAAACGAATCGGGCCTGCGTACTGCGGTGGTGAGTTTTTCGGACGCCAGTCGGAACCGGCGCCAGCATCCCAGCGAGAAATTGGCACGTCGTTCAGCATACTCGCCAGCGTCAGACCTTTGTCCATCGCGGCAGTGTAGAGGAACGGCTTAATGTTAGAACCGACCTGACGCAGCGCCTGAGTGGCACGGTTGAACTTGCTCTGGTTAAAGTCAAAACCGCCGACCAGCGCCAGCACGGCCCCGTTTTTTGGATTGATAGAGACCAGCGCGGAGTTCACATCCGGAACCTGCGCCAGCCACCAGGCTTCGCCCATCTTCCGCACCCAGATCTGCTGACCGGTCTGCACCGCGTCAGTGACCTTACGCGGCGTCGGGCCTTGCTGAGTATCCGAACGATAAGGACGCGCCCAACGAATGCCCTCCATCCGCAGCGAGACCGAAGTGCCGTCTGCCAGAGTCGCCGTCGCTTCCTGCGGGTTTGCACTGGTGATCACAGCTGGCAGCAACGGCCCGTAAGTTGGCAGCGCTTTCAGCGTATCGGTGATTTTCTTACTGTCCCATGCGGTTTCACCCACTTTCCACAGCACGTTGGCCGGACCGCGATAGCCGTGGCGCATGTCATAGTCCAGCACATTATTACGTACCGCCTGTTGCGCGGCCTGCTGCACCTTACGGGTGATCGTGGTGTAAATGCGGTAACCGTCTTCATAGGCGTTTTCGCCATAACGGTTGTACATCTCCTGACGCACCATTTCTGACAGGTACGGGGCGGAGAAAGCGATTTCCGGCGCATGATAGTTGGCGTCGATCGGCTCATTCCGCGCCTGATCGTACTGTGCCTGAGTGATGTACCCTTCGCTCAGCATGCGCGACAGCACCACGTTACGACGTGCGGTCGCGCGGTCCATCGAATAAAGCGGGTTAAAGGTAGAAGGCGCTTTCGGCAGGCCGGCAATTACCGCGATCTCACCCAGATCCAACTGGTCGACTGATTTACCGAAATAGACCTGTGCCGCCGCTCCGACGCCATAAGCGCGGTAACCGAGGTAGATCTTGTTCAGATAGAGTTCGAGGATCTCATCTTTACTCAGCAACTGCTCAATGCGGATCGCCAGGAACACTTCCTTAATCTTACGCATCAGCGTGCGTTCAGGACTGAGGAAGAAATTTCTTGCGAGCTGCTGCGTGATGGTACTCGCCCCTTGCGAGGCGTGGCCGGAGAACAGCGCTACGCTTGCCGCACGGAAAATCCCCACCGGGTCAACGCCGTGGTGCTCATAGAAACGACTGTCTTCTGTGGCGATAAAGGCTTTGACCATTTCCGGCGGGATCTGATTGAGCGTCACCGGAATACGACGTTTTTCACCATATTGCGCAATGAGCTCGCCATCTGCGCTGTAAACCTGCATCGGGATCTGCAAACGCACATCTTTAAGCGTCGCGACGTCAGGTAACTGTGGCTCAATATAGCGATAGAGGCCATAAATCGAGCCTGCTCCCAGCAGGATGCAACATACTGCAAGGATCAATAAATACTTTACGAACTTCACCGGAGATTTCCCATTTAGTTTCATTTGGGCAGTTTATAAACAACCGCGCGGTAGTATAAAGGCAAGCCAGACGCATTGATATACCCGTGAGAGCGACGGGTGATAAGGAGATCATCAGCAATGGCTTTCAGATTCTGGCAAGTCGGCCTGCACATTCAGCCACACGAAGCCCTGGCGGTTGCCGTCGTTCGCGGCGCGTCGGGTTGGTATCTACAGCGCTGGTGGCGTCTGCCGCTGGCGCAACACACAATCAGCGACGGACATTTCCACGACGCCGAACAGCTTGTGGCGGTGTTACAACCGTGGAGTCGCGAGCTGCCGCAACGCCACCATATACACCTCTCTTTTCCTGCGAGTCGGACGCGGCAAAAGCGCTTTCCCCGCCCCTCAATGTCGCTTCGCGAGCGTGAACAAACGGCCTGGCTGACCGGTTCGATGGCGCGTGAACTGGATATGGAGTCGGCGGCTCTGCGCTTTGACTATAGCGAAGATGCGCTCGCCCCGGCCTATACGGTCACCGCCGCGCAGGACAAAGAGATTTCGGGTCTGTTAACGCTGGCGAAAACACTCGGTGTAAACGTTACGGCGATCACCCCAGATGCCTGCGCATTGCAGCGTCTGCTGCCTTTTCTTTCCCCGGAACAAACCTGCCTGGTGTGGCGCGATGACACGCAGTGGCTGTGGGCGACGCGCAACGCATGGGGGCGTAAATCGCGGGCAGAGATAGCTCATCTTCACGACCTGGCAGCCGGGCTCTCCCTCAGAAGCGAAGAGGTGGCGCTCTGCGCAGAAGAGGGGTTTGACCCCTGGCGGGCGGTTTCAATTCGTCAGCCTCCCGTACCCAGGGAAGGTCATGAATTCGCCGTTGCGCTTGGACTGGCGCTGGGAGAAATGCGTTGATGCATCTTCCCGTCAATTTTTTGCCCTGGCGGCAACAGCGGCGTAATGCCTGTCTGCGTATGTGGGGTGGGCTATTCGGCGCATCAGCGGCGATCGTACTGGCACTAACGCTGATCGGATACCTCGCCCGCGCCACGAGCGGGCAGGCAAATGGGGTGTTGTTGCAGGCGGAGCAACAACTTGCCACGGCGCTTACGACAGTGAAACCCCGGCTTGAGGCGCGCCAGCGTCAGGCGCAGCAGGTCATTCAACGAGACAGATTGCGCGAGCAGACCCGCCGCTGGCAGCCCGCGCTGGAAAGTCTTGCGTTGAGTGTGCCCGCACAGGCCTGGCTAACCAGTATGGACTACCAGCAGAGCTCACTGGAACTCAGTGGAAAAGCGCTCACCTTTTCTGCGCTCAGCGCACTGGAAGCCGCCCTGCGCGACTCGCCGATGTTTGAGATAAACCATACCGGCGCCACCCTGCAGGATGCGCAGGGATACTGGCAGTTCCAGTACCGTGTGATATGGAGAGAAGCGCATGATCGCCCTCTTTGACACCTGGTGCGCTTTTTCGCCGCGTACCCGCATTGTCTGCTGGGTAAGTTGGGTGGCTGCGTTAAGTACGATCGCGTTGTCTTTTCTGTTCTTCCCGGGAATGCGTGATGAGGGTGCGCTTAGCCAGCAACGGGTGGCCAACCGCCAACTCAGTTCAACGTTGTATCACCTCTCTGGCGCGCAGGCAGAGGCACAGCTTTCATCGGCATCGCAAATCCCGGTATTTTCACCGCTCACGCTTCAGGTGCCGAATGTGCAGCTACTGTACTGGCGTCCATCGGCGCAGGGCGGAGAACTTGCGGTGAAGGCGCCTTGGGAGGCGATGGTGTCATTGTTCGGATACCTGGCGGCACGAGGCATGTCTGTGAGTGGATTTTCGCTGAAAGCAGAAAACGACGAGCGAGTGTTGACGCTCAGGCTGGAGTCTATCCATGAAGGGTAAGAACGCGGTGTTGGTGGCTCTTTCATTGTTGATGCTGACTGGCATGCGCGATCCGTTCCGCCAGCCGGAAGATCATTGCCATGGTGCCGAGCTGGCGCAATGGCAATACCAGGGGATGGTGAGCAAGGGAGAGCGAAATATTGGACTGCTTCAGGACGGGCAGCATCACTGGCGGCGTGTCGAGCAACATGAGGTTCTGGATAATGGCTGGACTATCGTGCAACTCACGGCACAGACGCTGACAGTGAGCACAGGTAAAGAGTGTGACCCGCCCCAGTGGCAGTGGCAACGACAAGGAGAGGGTAATGAAGCAATGGATACTGGTGGTGTTGATCGCCATCCTGCAGCCGGTTCAGGCCGGAAAAAACCAGAACGTGACGCTGGTGGTGGATGACGTGCCCGTCACGCAGGTTCTTCAGGCACTGGCTGAACAGGAGCGAAAAAACCTCGTGATATCGCCGGATGTCAGCGGCGTGGTGTCGTTGCATCTGACGGATGTCCCGTGGAAACAGGCGCTCCAGACGGTAGTGAAAAGCGCAGGACTGGTGTTACGTCAGGAAGGGGCGATTTTACATGTGCATTCCGAGAGCTGGCAGAGCGAAGAGGCGGCGCGACAGGAGGCGGAGGTCGCAAGACGCCAGGCGAACTTACCGCTGGAGAATCGGCATATTGCCCTGCATTACGCAGATGCCACTGAACTGGCGAAAGCGGGGGATAAACTGCTGAGTGCCAAAGGTAGCCTCACGGTAGATAAGCGTACCAATCGACTGCTGGTCAGGGATAACTCGCCGACGCTGGCGCTGGTGGAACAGTGGGTGGCACAAATGGATCTCCCGATAGAACAGGTCGAACTGGCGGCGCATATCGTCACCATTAATGAAAAAAGTCTGCGTGAACTGGGGGTGAAATGGACACTGGCAGAGGCCGAGAAGGCCGGTGCGGTGGGGCAAGTGACAACGATAGCCAGCGATCTCTCGGTCGCGAATGCGACCACCCGCGTCGGGTTCAATATTGGTCGTATTAATGGGCGGTTGCTGGATCTGGAGCTGTCTGCACTGGAGCAACAGCAGCAGCTCGATATTATCGCCAGTCCGCGACTGCTGGCTTCTCACCTACAGCCTGCCAGCATCAAGCAAGGGAGCGAGATCCCCTATCAGGTTTCCAGCGGCGAAAGCGGTGCGACGTCGGTGGAATTTAAAGAGGCCGTGCTAGGGATGGAAGTCACCCCAACGGTTTTACCGAAGGGGCGGATCCGCCTGAAGCTACGCATCAGCCAGAACATGCCGGGGCAGATGCTACAACAAGCGGATGGCGAGGTACTGGCCATCGATAAGCAGGAAATTGAAACGCAGGTGGAGGTGAAAAGCGGAGAGACGCTGGCGCTGGGCGGCATTTTTTCAAACAAGAATAAAACCTGGAAGGACAGTATTCCGCTGTTAGGTGATATTCCCTGGTTTGGACAACTCTTTCGCCACGATGGGAAAGAAAACGAACGTCGTGAGCTGGTGGTATTTATTACGCCCAGATTGGTCTCGACAGAATGATTTATGCATGAAACACCGTTGTTTTTGCACTTAACTCGTTTCAGGGATTTGACGTGCGCAGCTATTTAGCATACAAGGAGTACCGATTTGAGAGTCGGTACTTCTCATCGCCGTCCGGCAATGCCGACTCGGGTTGTCTACAATCTGGTTTGATGATTTATTCAGTTGCCAAACCTGCTTGAGTATTGAGATAATTTTCAGTCTGACTCTCGCAATATCTTATGAGGTTTCAGTTCATGTCCTGCTGCGCTCAGTGTCTGCGACGCGGGTTTATCATTAACGAATAGTCTTAGTAGTACCGAAAAAATGGCAGAGAAACGCAATATCTTTCTGGTTGGGCCTATGGGTGCCGGAAAAAGCACTATTGGGCGCCAGTTAGCTCAACAACTCAATATGGAATTTTACGATTCTGATCAAGAGATTGAGAAACGAACCGGAGCTGATGTGGGCTGGGTCTTCGACGTAGAAGGTGAAGACGGCTTCCGCGATCGTGAAGAGAAAGTCATCAACGAATTGACGGAAAAACAGGGTATTGTGCTGGCTACCGGTGGTGGCTCTGTAAAATCGCGTGAAACCCGTAATCGTCTTTCCGCGCGTGGCGTCGTGGTCTATCTCGAAACGACCATCGAAAAACAACTTGCGCGTACGCAGCGCGATAAAAAACGTCCGCTGTTGCAGGTAGAAGCGCCGCCTCGTGAAGTTCTGGAAGCGTTGGCCGACGAACGCAATCCGCTGTATGAAGAGATTGCCGACGTAACCATTCGTACCGATGATCAGAGCGCCAAAGTCGTTGCAAACCAGATTATTCATATGCTGGAAAGCAACTGATTCTGGCTTAATACACACTCGGTAAGCGGGTATAAGTCATTAAGGTGGATGTCGCGTCATGGAGAGGATTACCGTCACTCTCGGGGAACGTAGTTACCCTATCACCATCGCGGCTGGTTTGTTTAACGAACCAGCTTCATTCTTACCGCTGAAATCGGGCGATCAGGTTATGTTGGTCACCAACGAAACCCTGGCTCCCCTTTATCTTGATAAGATTCGCAGCGTACTTGAACAAGCGGGTGTGAACGTTGATAGCGTCATCCTGCCTGACGGCGAGCAGTACAAAAGCCTGACGGTGCTGGATACGGTATTCACCGCCTTGCTGCAAAAACCGCATGGTCGTGATACGACGCTGGTCGCACTGGGCGGTGGCGTCATTGGCGACCTGACCGGTTTTGCCGCTGCCAGCTATCAGCGCGGTGTGCGCTTCATCCAGGTCCCGACGACACTTTTGTCGCAGGTTGACTCCTCCGTTGGCGGTAAAACCGCCGTAAACCATCCCCTCGGCAAAAACATGATCGGCGCGTTTTACCAGCCGGCCTCCGTGGTGGTGGATCTCGACTGTCTGAAAACGCTCCCTGCCCGTGAACTGGCATCTGGTCTGGCGGAAGTGATCAAGTACGGCATTATCCTGGATGGCGAATTCTTTAGCTGGCTGGAAGAGAATCTGGATGCGTTACTGCGTCTGGACGGACCGGCAATGGCCTGGTGTATTCGTCGTTGTTGTGAGCTGAAAGCCGAAGTTGTTGCCGCAGACGAGCGCGAAACCGGCTTACGTGCTTTACTGAATCTGGGGCACACGTACGGTCATGCCATTGAAGCTGAAATGGGTTATGGCAATTGGTTACATGGTGAAGCGGTCGCAGCAGGTATGGTAATGGCTGCGCGGACGTCGGAACGTCTGGGGCAGTTTGCGCCAGAAGATACGCAGCGCATCATCACGTTACTTAAACGTGCCGGCTTGCCGGTCCACGGACCGCGCGAGATGTCCGCGCAGGCTTACCTGCCGCACATGTTGCGTGATAAAAAAGTGTTGGCGGGAGAAATGCGCTTAGTCCTTCCGCTGGCAATAGGGAAAAGTGAAGTACGCGGCGGCGTGTCGCATGAGGTGGTTCTTAACGCTATTGCTGATTGCCAGCAGGCGTAACAACAAGAAAGGCGGACTGATACGGCTCACGTATCGGCCATTTAGATTCAGGTTAGTTGCAACGTCGTAAGCATTAGCCTTTGAGTGGGGTGTTAAATGGATGAATTCAAACCAGAAGACGAGCTGAAACCCGATCCCAGCGATCGTCGTACTGGTCGTTCTCGTCAATCTTCAGAACGCGGTGAACCGCAGATCAACTTTGATGATGTTGATCTGGACGCTGACGATCGCCGTCCTGCGCGCGGGCGTAAAGAACGCCTTGATGAGCAAGAGAGGGAAGAGGATTACGAATCCGATGATGAAGAGTTCGTGGATGAAGAACGCGTCGAGCGTCGTCCGCGTAAGCGTAAAAAAGCCGCCGGTAAACCCGCTTCACGTCAGTACATGATGATGGGCGTGGGCGTGCTGGTCCTGCTGCTGCTGATCATCGGCATTGGCTCCGCGCTGAAAGCGCCTTCCACCCCGTCTTCAAGTGAACAAACGGCGTCTGGCGAGAAGAATATCGATCTCACCGGCAATGCCGCTGACCAGGCAAACGGCGCCCAACCCGCTCCGGGAAGCACTTCCGCTGAACAGGCTGCGGGTAACACGCAGCAGGATGTTTCTTTGCCACCAATTTCCTCCACGCCAACGCAGGGTCAAACGCCTGTGACCACAGAAGGTCAACAGCGTGTAGAAGTGCAGGGCGATCTGAACAATGCACTGACGCAACCGCAGGGTCAGGAACAGCTAAATAATGTGGCGGTAAACTCTACGCTGCCAACAGAACCGGCGACCGTTGCGCCCGTGCGTAATGGTACTGCGTCAAGCCAGACGGCGACGGCACCCGCCGCCAGCGCCCAGCGACCTGAACGTAAACAGGCTGTGATCGAGCCGAAGAAACCGCAGACCACCGCGAAAACGACGTCCGCAGCACCGAAACCGGCGGCTCAGCCTAAACGGGCTGAACCCGCAGCGCCTACGGCCACGACGACGCCAAAAGCGACGGTCAGCACCGCACCGGCACAGACAGCAGCGCCCGCGCAAACGCCAGCACCTGCTCAGACCACGCCAGCGGCAACGGCAGGTAGCGCATCTGGCGCTAAAAGCGCCGGTAACGTCGGATCGCTGAAGTCCGCACCGTCCAGTCATTACACCCTGCAGCTCAGCAGCTCTTCAAACTACGACAACCTGAATGGTTGGGCGAAGAAAGAGAATCTGAAAAACTATGTGGTGTATCAGACGACGCGTAACGGCCAACCGTGGTATGTTCTGGTGTCTGGCGTGTATGCCTCGAAAGAAGATGCGAAACGCGCGGTTTCCACGCTGCCAGCCGATGTGCAGGCAAAAAATCCGTGGGCCAAACCGTTGCATCAGGTACAGGCCGATCTGAAATAATGTTAAAGCGCAGGATGCTGTCGGAGCTTTCTCCACAGCCGGAGAAGGTGTAATTAGTTAGTCAGCATGAAAAAAAATCGCGCTTTTCTGAAGTGGGCAGGGGGTAAATATCCTCTGCTTGACGACATCAAACGGCATTTACCGCAGGGCGAATGCCTGGTCGAACCCTTTGTGGGTGCAGGGTCGGTGTTTCTTAACACCGACTTTTCTCGTTATATTCTTGCCGATATCAATAGCGACCTCATCAGTCTCTATAAGATCGTGAAGACCCGTACCGACGAGTACGTGAAGGCTTCCCGTGAACTGTTTAACCCGGAAACCAATCAGGCTGAGCTCTACTATCAGTTCCGTGAAGAGTTCAATGCCAGCCAGGATCCTTTCCGTCGTGCGGTTCTGTTCCTTTATCTGAACCGATATGGTTACAACGGCCTGTGCCGGTATAATCTGCGCGGTGAGTTTAACGTGCCGTTTGGACGTTACAAAAAGCCTTACTTCCCGGAAGCTGAGTTGTATCACTTTGCGGAAAAAGCGCAGAATGCGGAATTCCACTGCCTCTCATATGATGAGTGCATGGAGCAAGCGGATGCGAACTCGGTTGTCTATTGCGATCCGCCCTACGCCCCGCTGTCAGCAACGGCGAATTTCACCGCGTATCATACCAATAGCTTCAGCCCGAAAGAGCAGGCCCATCTGGCTAAAATGGCCGAAAAGCTGGTCAGTAAGCAGATCCCGGTGTTAATTTCGAACCATGACACGCCGGATACCCGCGAATGGTATAAAGCGGCGGAACATTTTCAGGTCAAAGTGCGGCGCAGTATAAGCAGCAACGGCGGCACACGTAAAAAGGTGGACGAACTGCTGGCTCTGTACAAACCAGGAGTCGTTTCACCCGCGAATAAATAATTCTCAAGGAGAAGCGGATGAAACAGTATTTGATTGCCCCCTCAATCCTGTCGGCTGATTTTGCTCGCCTGGGTGAGGACACCGCGAAAGCTCTGGCTGCCGGTGGTGACGTCGTGCATTTTGACGTCATGGACAACCACTATGTACCGAATCTGACCATGGGTCCGATGGTACTGAAATCCCTGCGTAAATATGGCATTACGGCTCCCATCGATGTGCATCTGATGGTGAAACCGGTCGATCGAATCATCCCGGATTTCGCAGCCGCGGGCGCCAGCATCATTACCTTTCATCCGGAAGCCTCCGAACACGTTGACCGATCGCTGCAACTGATTAAAGAGCACGGCTGTAAAGCCGGGCTGGTCTTCAATCCGGCGACACCATTAAGCTATCTGGACTATGTAATGGACAAGCTGGATGTGATCCTGTTGATGTCCGTTAACCCAGGTTTTGGCGGTCAGTCCTTCATTCCGCAAACGCTGGACAAACTGCGCGAAGTCCGTCGTCGCATTGACGAGTCGGGTTACGACATTCGCCTCGAAGTGGATGGCGGCGTGAAGGTGAGTAACATAGCTGAAATCGCCGCCGCAGGAGCCGATATGTTTGTCGCCGGTTCCGCCGTCTTCGATCAGCCAGACTACAAAAAAGTCATTGATGACATGCGCAGCGAACTGGCGAAGGTAAGTCATGGATAAATTGCAGGATATTCGGGGCGTTGCCTTTGACCTCGACGGAACGCTGGTGGACAGCGCGCCGGGATTGAGCGCCGCAGTGGACATGGCGCTGTATGCGCTGGAGCTGCCGGTTGCCGGTGAAGAGCGCGTCATTACCTGGATTGGTAACGGTGCTGATGTATTGATGGAGCGGGCGTTAACCTGGTCTCGTCAGGAGCGCGCCATACTGCGTAAGACGATGGGCAAGCCGCCGGTCGATGAAGATATTCCCGCCGAGGAGCAGGTCCGTATTCTGCGTAAGCTGTTTGACCGCTACTACGGAGATGTTGCAGAAGAAGGGACGTTTCTGTTCCCGGATGTCGCCGACACGCTGGGCGCACTGCACGCCAAAGGACTGCCGCTCGGTCTGGTGACCAACAAGCCGACGCCGTTTGTTGCGCCATTGCTCGATGCGCTGGATATCAGTAAATATTTCAGCGTCGTTATTGGCGGTGACGACGTCCAGAACAAAAAACCACATCCGGATCCGCTGCTGCTGGTGGCAAGTAAGCTCGGCATTGCGCCAGAGCAATTGCTCTTCGTGGGGGATTCGCGTAATGATATTCAGGCGGCAAAAGCCGCTGGCTGCCCGTCCGTTGGCCTCACCTATGGTTACAACTATGGTGAACCCATCGCGCTGAGCCAGCCAGACGTCATGTATGACCGCATTAATGAACTACTGCCCGCTCTCGGGCTTCCGCATAGCGAAAATCAGGAATCGAAAAATGACTAAGCCCATCGTTTTTAGTGGCGCACAGCCCTCAGGTGAATTGACCATTGGTAACTACATGGGTGCACTGCGTCAGTGGGTGAACATGCAGGATGATTACCATTGCATCTATTGCATCGTTGACCAGCATGCTATCACCGTTCGTCAGGATGCCCAGCAACTGCGTAAAGCGACGCTGGATACGCTGGCGCTCTACCTCGCGTGTGGTATCGATCCTGAGAAAAGCACCATTTTCGTTCAGTCTCATGTGCCTGAACATGCGCAACTGAGCTGGGCGCTGAACTGCTACACCTATTTTGGCGAACTGAGCCGTATGACCCAGTTCAAAGATAAGTCAGCGCGCTACGCTGAGAACATCAACGCTGGTCTGTTTGACTACCCGGTACTGATGGCAGCAGATATCCTGCTGTATCAGACCAACCTGGTGCCGGTGGGCGAAGACCAGAAACAGCACCTGGAACTGAGCCGCGATATCGCTCAGCGTTTCAACGCGCTGTATGGCGACATCTTCAAAGTTCCTGAGCCGTTTATTCCTAAATCAGGCGCCCGCGTGATGTCTCTGTTGGAGCCGACGAAAAAGATGTCCAAGTCGGACGACAACCGCAACAACGTGATTGGCCTGCTGGAAGATCCGAAATCGGTGGTCAAGAAGATTAAACGCGCGGTAACGGATTCCGAAGAGCCGCCGGTGGTGCGCTACGACGTGCAGAACAAGGCGGGCGTCTCTAACCTGCTGGATATTCTCTCCGCCGTGACCGGACAGAGTACTCCGGAACTGGAAAAACAGTTTGAAGGCAAGATGTATGGTCACCTGAAAGGCGAAGTCGCCGATGCGGTATCCGGCATGCTGACCGAGTTGCAGGAGCGTTATTATCGTTACCGTAACGACGAAGCCTTCCTGCAACAGGTGATGAAAGACGGCGCGGAAAAAGCGGGCGCGCGTGCATCAGCTACGCTGAAAGCGGTTTATGAAGCGATTGGTTTTGTTGCCAGGCCGTAACGGGAACGCGAAATGAAAAAACCGGGAGATTCCCGGTTTTTTTGTATCGGCGCAATGATCAGCGAGATTATTCTGCGGTCGGGCCGCAGCCGCCAATCATCTTAGAAATAGAAATGGCAGGGTGCAGAAGATAGTCATAAGAGCAGGTCTTATTACGGTTTTCGATGTGACCTGTACAAGCTGTCAGGGTTGCCAGTGCCGCACCTAAGAGTGCCATTTTGATAAACGTGTTCATTTACATTCCCTTTGTAAAAAATATAATTTTTTAACCATCAATTGAATTAGTGAATCTTAATTCGCTAACCGGGGTCGACGATAACGTAATCTATTTTTCGCGTCAGTAAGGGAATAGGCATGCAGGAGAGGTGGAAGGGGTAATCTTTTTAAAATTAATGAGTTAATGCAATGTCCGGATCTGGATCTTGTATTGTAGGGCCAAAAAGATAAGGCCAGGCGATGCTGACCTTACCGACAATTAAGGCTTAGTGATTAGAAAACCAGTTTAGTTTTTCACGTAATCCCACCACGCGCCCCACAATGATTAGCGCCGGGCTTGCCACCTGTGTTGCCAGTTCGCCGAGATTATTCAGTTCACCTTTGACTACCCGTTGTTTCACCGAGGTGCCGTTTTCAACCAGTGCGACCGGCATATCGGCCTGCATGCCAAATTCGATCAGTTTTTGCTGGATAGTGGCCGCCTGATTTAGCCCCATGTAAAACACCAACGTCTGTTTTTCTGCCGCCAGGTTTTCCCAGTCCAGTTCGCCGCCGGTCTTCAGGTGCCCGGTAACCAGACGTACGCTCTGGGCGTAGTCACGGTGGGTCAGCGGAACGCCGGAGTAGGCGGAACAGCCGGACGCCGCGGTAATTCCCGGCACCACGGAGAACGGAATACCGGCATGGCACAGTGTTTCCAGCTCCTCACCACCACGACCAAAGATAAACGGGTCACCGCCTTTCAGACGGACGACACGTTTGCCCTGTTGCGCTTCACGCAGCAGGATTTGGTTAATTTCCTCCTGCGGCACGCAGTGATAACCCGCGCGTTTACCGACAAACACACGGTCGGCGTCAGATCGGAAGAGCAC
>NZ_JBFWLF010000013.1:0-30501 GCF_050252275.1 Citrobacter sp.
TCAGCGAGTGCACGCCCATCTGCGTCAGGCGCTCAACGTGGGCGATGGCACGCAGATCTTTCGAGTTCATGATGTAAGTGCCGTGCTCGTCTTCGAACGCGGTCATGTATTCGCCCGGGCGCTGGGCCTCTTCAATCATAAACACTTTATCGGTTGGCGCACCGATACCCAGCGTCGGCTCCACGTTTTGTACCGGGATCGGCTCGTATTTGTGGACGATATTACCGACCACATCTTCTTTGCCTTCCTGTACGTTATATTCCCAGCGGCAGGCGTTGGTACAGGTGCCCTGGTTCGGGTCGCGCTTATTGATGTAACCGGAAAGCAGGCAGCGACCAGAATAGGCCATGCACAGTGCGCCGTGAACGAAGATCTCAATCTCCATCTCCGGTACCTGGTTGCGGATCTCTTCAATCTCTTCCAGCGACAGTTCGCGCGACAGAATCACACGGGTCAGCCCCATCGATTGCCAGAATTTTACCGTCGCCCAGTTCACGGCGTTGGCCTGGACCGAGAGGTGAATCGGCATTTCCGGGAAATTCTCACGTACCAGCATGATAAGACCCGGATCGGACATGATCAGGGCATCCGGACCCATTTCCACCACTGGCTTCAAATCGCGGATAAAGGTTTTCAGCTTCGCATTGTGCGGGGCGATGTTGACCACCACATAGAATTTTTTCCCCAGCTCATGGGCTTCATTAATGCCGCGCTGCAGATTCTCGTGGTTGAATTCGTTATTGCGCACGCGCAGCGAGTAGCGCGGCTGGCCCGCATAGACGGCATCTGCGCCATAGGCGAAAGCGTAACGCATATTTTTCAGCGTTCCCGCCGGGGAAAGGAGTTCCGGTTTAAACATAATGTTCTCGTTCTGATGACAGGTCAGATCCGCTTCACCTGATGAAGCGGCTAGAGGAGAGTCCTCACGTTAAGGGCGGGCATTGTAGCGCTGCGGGTAAACGAGGTAAAGGAAAACGCCGGGTCCGATAACGCGGCGTTATCGGGCCACTATTTGCGCTACCGTGTCAGACAATCCGGCAGGCATCCGCTTCCCAGCGATAGCCGACGCCATACACTGCACGGATAAACGACTGCTCTTCGTCAAGCGCTTCCAGCTTGCGACGCAGGTTTTTGATATGGCTGTCGATGGTGCGGTCGGTCACCACGCGATAATCATCATAGAGATGATTCAGCAACTGCTCACGGGAAAACACTTTCCCTGGTTCGTGAGACAGCGTTTTCAGCAGGCGGAACTCCGCAGGCGTCAGGTCGAGCATTTTATTGCGCCAGGAGGCCTGGAAACGGCTTTCATCGACGATCAGCGGGCTTTCGGCGTCCAGTTGCTGTAATTCACGCTGCGGCTTACAGCGGCGCAGAATGGTCTTCACGCGGGCGACCACTTCGCGCGGACTGTAGGGTTTGCAGATGTAATCATCCGCACCAATTTCCAGTCCCAGCAGGCGGTCGATCTCCTCAATTTTGGCGGTGACCATCACGATTGGCACCTCGGAGAAACGACGGATTTCGCGACACAGGGTCAGGCCATCAGTACCCGGCAGCATCAGATCCAGCAGGATTAAATCCGGCGGCGTCTGGCGCACATAAGGCAGTACCTGATCGCCATGGCTAATCAGCGTCGGGGCATAGCTCGCGGCGCGCAGATAGTCGATAAGTAACTGTCCCAGCTTGGGTTCATCTTCCACAATCAGGATGCGTGGCGTGTTTTCATCAATGGGTAACTCAGTCATACGTCTCTCTGTAAATCGCGTTCCAGCGGTAATTCTACTGTAATGCTTACCCCGCCAAAAGGCGAATGGGCAGCGTGGATGCGGCCATTGTGGGCCTCGACGATGTTGACGCAGATCGCCAGACCCAGTCCGGACCCTCCGCTGGCGCGGTTACGTGAACCTTCGGTGCGGTAGAATCGCTCGAACAGTTTTTGTAGCTGATCGTCACTGACGCCCGGCGCGGAGTCGGCGAAGGTGATGAGAACTCGCTTGTCGCGCTGCTCTGCGCTGATACGTAAGCTGCCGCCGCAGTCGGTGTAACGAAGGCTGTTTTCTAACAGGTTGTTGAATAACTGCATCAGGCGATCGCGATCGCCGAACACGGTAACGCTATCGGGCAGGGAAAACTGTAGCGTCAGACCCCGGCTGGCAAAACGTTCGCGGAATGCGCCGCCCGCCACTTCCAGCAGTGGGATCACGTCGACGGTATTTTTTTGGTAGGCCAGCGCGCCTTCGTCAGACATCGAAAGCTGGTGCAGATCGTCGACCAGTTTGGTCAGTGTCCCCACTTCCGCCTGTAACGAGGCCACCGATTCCGGCGTGAATTTTCGTACACCGTCCTGAATCGCTTCCAGTTCACCGCGCAGGACTGCCAGCGGTGTGCGCAGCTCATGCGAGATATCGGCCATAAAATCGCGACGCATCTGCTGATTCTTTTCCAGGGTACTGGCGAGCTGGTTAAAGTCCTGCGCCAGTTTGCCCAGCTCATCGGCGCTGGTGGCGGCAACACGGGTGGTGAAATCCCCCGCCGCCAGTTTGTGCGTGCCTTCGACCAGCCGTTTGACCGGGGCCAGCAGTCCGCGCGCGAGTGGAAAGGTCGCCAGCGCCGCCAGCAGGGTTGAGAGCGCCACAATCAGCCAACTGGTGCGCCGCTGCTGTTTATCGAAATTAATGTCGGTGTTACGCGTCAGACGTTCAACAGGGGAGGCAATGACGGCGCCGACCTCCTGACCGTTAACCAGAATGGGCCGCCGCGTACCGTCTGCGGGAACCGGGCCGCGCGGGCCAACCATGACATGCGCATCCTGGTCCACCACCCAGAACTGCGTGCGCCAGCCGTGTGGCGGCATACCAGGGCCTTGTTTATCATCGTCTTTGTCATGTTCAAAGGAGCGGAGGATCTGAAACACAAAGCGGTCATTATTGCGCAAAAAGCGCCAGCTGCCGTGCTGTTGGTACTGTTCACCTAACGCATCGCTGAGCATGGTCAGACGCTGCTCGTTGCCGTTTTTGATGTAGTCAATGAACCCTCGCTCGAAGCTGATGCGTACCGCCCAATGCATACTGATCAACAACACAATGCAGGTGGCGAAAATCGCCAGAAACAGTTTGCCGGTAATGCCGGGTCGCCAGAGCTTCATCAGGTTCTCCTTTTGCGTCGCGCAATGACGACATTTTTATGGGTATCGTTTGGGACGCGGGCAAAGATCACGGCGGGCAACGCAATGATAAAAGCCATGCACAGCCAGGTGTACATAAAGACGGTATGCGACGTTCCGCTATCCACCGTAAACTGTTGTTGTCCGAACATCCCTAGCAGCAGACCGGCAACGGTGACGCCGATACTCATTGAAAGTTGCATAATCATCGACAGCAGGCTGTTCCCGCTGCTGGCCAACTCATCCGGCAGATCTTTCAGGGTCAGGGTGTTCATGGAGGAGAAACGCGTCGAATTGACCATGCCCTGAACAAACAGCACCAGCGGCAGCACGTAATACCAGCCCAGCAGCGCAGTGGACATAAACAGCAGGGTTACCACCGACAACCCAAGCGTCGTGGCGACCAGCACCCGACGGTAACCAAAGCGGTTAACCACCTGTACAACAATGCGTTTCATGCCCATGCTACCCAGTACCATCGGGATCATCATCAGCCCGGCGTGAAACGGGGAAAAGCCGAGACCAATCTGCAAAAAGACCGGCGTCATGAAAGGCAACATGCCGCTGCCGATGCGTCCGGCAAAGCTGCCGAACAGCCCCAGCGAGAAGGTTGGCGTGCGGAACAGGTGGAGACTGAACAGCGCTCGCGGGTTAGCTTTGGCGTGTTTCAGGTAGAGCAAAATGGCAGCCACGCCGCCCACTACCAGCGCGCCGAGCGCGAACGACGACATCCCCATCCCTTTGCTGCCGTCCAGCGCGATGGTCAGAACCGCCATCCCCGTCGCCAGTAGCAGAAAACCCGAGAGATCAAAGCGTCGGGTTTGCATGGTGTAGTTGGGCATCAGCAGCAGCGTGGCGATCGCGCCGACAATACCGACCGGCAGATTAATCAGGAAAATCCAGTGCCAGGAGGCATATTCCACGAGGATCCCGCCCAGCGCCGGGCCCAGCAACGGGCCTATCTGACCTGGCAGCGTGACAAACGTCATCGCCGCCATGTACTGTTCGCGCGGGACAATCTTCATCACCGTCAGCCGGCCGACCGGTACCATCATGGCACCGCCAACGCCCTGTAACACCCGCGCCATGACCAGTTCATTGAGCGTGCCGGAACCGGCACAAAACAGCGAGCCCAGGGTAAACAGCACAATGGCGGTAAAGAAAATATTCCGCACACCGATTTTGTCTGCCAGCCACCCGCTGGCAGGCAGCATGACCGCTACGGTCAGCACATACGAAACCACGACCATGTGCATATGCAGCGGGCTTTCCCCGAGGCTTTTTGCCATCGAGGGAAGCGCGGTATTGACGATGGTGGTATCCAGCGACTGCATAAAGAAGCCGAATGCCACAATCCACAGTTGCCAGCGGGTGCTGTTGGGAAATTCTGTCATGTCTCTGTTATCGGTTTACGGTGTTTACGCGAAAAACGCAGCCGCAGACGGTCGAAGAAGAGGTACACCACCGGAGTGGTATAGAGCGTTAACAACTGGCTCATCACCAGACCGCCGACAATGGTAATCCCCAGCGGCTGACGCAGTTCAGAACCGTCACCGCCGGAAAGCACCAGCGGCAGCGCGCCAAACAGCGCGGCCAACGTGGTCATCATAATCGGGCGAAAACGCAGCAGACAAGCCTGGAAAATCGCCTGTTCTGGCGTGAGGTTGCCATGCCTTTGCGCCTCCAGCGCAAAATCGACCATCATGATGGCGTTTTTCTTCACGATGCCAATTAAGAGCATGATCCCTATCAGGGCGATGAGGCTGAACGGGGCATCGAAAATCTCCAGCGCTAAGAGCGCGCCCACCCCCGCGGAGGGAAGCGTGGAGAGGATGGTTAGCGGGTGGACATAACTTTCATACAGCATGCCAAGCACAATATAGACCGTGGCGATCGCGGCAATAATCAGGATCACCTGGGAATTCATGGTTTCCTGGAAGACCTGCGCGGTCCCGGCAAAACTGCCGCGCACGGTAGACGGCACGCCCAGTTGGGTCATCGCCCGATTAATGGCGTCACTGGCTTCTGACAACGAGGAGCCCGTAGGCAGGTTGAAAGAGACGGTGGACGCTGCCGACAGCCCCTGATGATTCACCGACAATGGCGCGTTCGCCGGTTGCCATTTGGCAAACCAGGAGAGCGGAATCGCCTTACCATCACTGTTAATGACGTACATTTTCTCCAGCGCGCTGATGTCCTGGGTGTAACGCGGGTCGACTTCCATCACCACTTTATATTGGTTCATCGGCTGATAGATGGTGGAGATCTGCCGCTGACCAAAAGCGTTGTTTAACAGGCTGTTTGCCGCCTGCACGTCAATACCCAGCCGCGCCATGGTTTCACGATCGTAGGTAAGATTCATCTCCGCGCCGTTATCCTGTTGATCAGAGTTGACGTCCGCCAGTTGGGGCAGGGCGGCTAAGGCTTTACGAATCTTCGGTTCCCATTCGCGCAGCGCCGCCAGATCGTCTGACAGCAAGGTGTACTGATAACTGGCATTGGACTGGCGTCCGCCGACACGAATATCCTGCACCGCCATCAGGAACAGATTGGCACCGGGCTCTTTTGCCAGTTTCACCCGCAGACGGTCGATCACCTGCTGCGCGGTCTCCCGGCGTTCATCGCGGGACTTAAGGGTGATAAACATCATCCCGCTGTTGACTCGCGAGCCGCCGGTAAATCCGGTGACATTATCCACTGCCGGATCATCGCGAATAATCTTCATAAAGTCCTGAAGCTTACCGCGCATCGCCTGAAACGAGATGCTCTGGTCAGCCTGAATCCCGCCCATCAGTACGCCGGTGTCCTGTTCCGGGAAGAAGGTTTTCGGAATCGAAATGTAGAGCCAGATATTCAACGCAATAGTGCCGAGCAGCACCACGCCGACCAGTCGCGTATGGTTGAGCACCCATTTCAGCGACTTACCGTAGCCCTGTTGCAGCGCAACCAGCATGCGGCCAAATCCGCGCAGCCGCTTCTGCTCCCGTGGCTGGCTGGATTTTAGCATCCAGCCGCACATCATCGGGGTGAGCGTGAGCGACACCAGCAGCGAGATACCAATCGCCACCGACAGCGTGACGGCAAATTCACGCAGTAATCGTCCCGGCAACCCGCCCATCAGCAGCAGCGGCAGGAACACGGCGACCAGTGACAGGCTCATGGACAGCACAGTAAAGCCCACTTCACGCGTGCCCTGAAGCGCGGCCTGCAAAGGTTTCATTCCGGCTTCCAGGTGGCGCGAGATATTTTCCAGCACCACGATGGCGTCATCGACCACAAAGCCGGTGGCGATGGTCAGCGCCATCAGCGACAGGTTATTGAGACTGAATCCGCACAGATACATCGCGGCAAAGGTGCCAATTAACGAAACCGGAACCGCCACGGCGGGGATCAGCGTGGCGCGTCCGGATCGCAGGAACAGAAAGACCACCAGAATGACCAGCGCCACGGAAATGACCAGCGTCTGCTCAACTTCCTCCAGCGAGGCGCGGATGGTCGGCGAGCGATCCTGCGCGATTTGCATATCAATCGACGCCGGGATGGTGGACTGCAACTCCGGGAGTCTGGCCCGAATGCTGTCGACCGTCTGGATAATGTTGGCTTCCGGCAGTTTACGGATCATCAGCAAAATCGCCGGCTTGGCGTTGGTCATCCCGGCGTTGCGGACATCCTGTACCGAGTCCGTCACCGTGGCGACATCACCCAACCGTACGGCGCCGCCATTATTGTAGTGAATCACCAGTGGCTGATATTCCGCCGCCGTTTTGAGTTCGTCATTGGTCTGGATCTGCCAGCGATGCGTGGTATCTTCCAGCGCCCCTTGCGGTTTGCGCACGTTGGCGTTGCTGATAGCGGTGCGTACCTCATCCAGCGAGACGCCCTGATTAAACAGCGCCTGCGGATTCAACCCGACGCGCACGGCGGGCAGCGAGCTGCCGCCTACGTCGACGTCGCCGACACCGTCGATTTGCGCGATGGTCTGCGCCAGTTGGGTTGAGGCGAAGTCGTAGAGCTCACCTTGTGAGTATGTCTCCGAGGTTAGCGTCAGAATCATGATCGGCGCGTCGGACGGATTGGCTTTGCGGTAAGTTGGGCGGCTCGGCATGCCACTTGGCAGCAGACTTTGCGCCGCATTTATCGCTGCCTGCACATCTCGCGCCGCGCCGTTGATATCGCGATCGAAGTTAAATTGTAAAATGATGCGCGTGCTGCCGAGGGAGCTGCTTGAAGTCATCTCACTGACGCCGGCAATGCGCCCCAGTGAGCGCTCCAGCGGCGTTGCGACGGATGACGCCATGGTCTCCGGCGAGGCTCCCGGCAGCGAGGCGCTGACCATAATCACCGGAAAATCAACCTGCGGCAGCGGGGCGACAGGCAACAGTCGAAATCCCAGCACGCCGCAGAGCGTGATGGCGAGAGAAATTAAAATCGTCGCCACCGGGCGGTAAATGAAGAGAGCGAAAAACTTCATTTACGCCTCCTCTTCCCGGTGAGAGAAGCGGTTTTTCATATACAGTGACAGGCGGTCAAACAGCAGATAGATAACCGGGGTGGTGAACAGCGTCAGCACCTGGCTGACCAGTAAGCCGCCCACCATACCGATCCCCAGCGGACGGCGCAGTTCTGCCCCCACGCCGGTGCTCAGCATCAGTGGCAGTGCGCCCAGCAGCGCTGCCAGCGTGGTCATCAGAATCGGACGAAAACGCAGCAGACAGGCCTGGAAAATCGCCTCGCGCGGCGCCATCCCCTGTTCGCGCTCAGCGGCAAGGGCAAAGTCGATCATCATGATGGCATTCTTCTTTACAATGCCGATCAGCAAAATAATGCCGATAATGGCGATCACGCCGAGTTCACTACCGGCAATCATTAGCGCCAGCAGCGCGCCGACTCCAGCCGTGGGCAGCGTAGAGAGAATGGTGATTGGGTGAATAAAGCTTTCGTACAGCACGCCGAGCACGATATACATCGCCACCACCGCCGCGACAATCAGCCAGATGGTGCTGCTCAGCGCCGCCTGGAAGGCGAGGGTGCTACCCTGGAACTGAGTGGTGATATCCACTGGCAGATTCAGCGTTTTTTCGCTGTCCAGAATCGACTGGACCGCATCGCCCAGCGAATAACCGTCCGGAACGTTGAACGAGATAGTGGTGACCGGGAATTGATCCAGATGGTTAATCGAGAGCGGCGCAAAGCGTTGTTCAACCTTAGCGATCGCGCTGAGCGGCACCATGCCGCCGTCGCTGCTGGTCAGACGGATTGAATCCAGCGCCGCCAGTCCAGGCGTCGTTTCCGTATTGTGTTCCAGCACCACGCGATACTGATTCGCCTGAGTGTAGATCGTGGAAATCAGGCGCTGACCGAAAGCGTTATACAGTGCGTTATCGACATCCGCCATGCTGATCCCTAGCCGACTGGCGCTGTCGCGATCGACATTCACATACGCCACCAGCCCCTGATCCTGCCAGTCGCTGCTGACGTCAGAAAGCTGCGGCAACGCCTGTAGTTTTTCCATTAGTTGCGGCACCCAGGTGCTGAGGGCATCCAGCGAGGTGGCCTGCAGTGTGAACTGATATTGCGTGCGGCTGACCTGTGTATCAATCGTCAGATCCTGCGTCGGTTGCAGATACAAGTCGACGCCCGGCACTCTCGCCACGGCGTCCTGCAAACGGGCGATCACTTTCTGGACGCGGTCATCACGTTCGTCGAGCGGTTTCAGGTTGATTTGCAGACGCGCGCTGTTCAGCGACGGGTTGGTGCCATCGACGCCCACGAAGGCGGTCAGGCTCTCAACCGCCGGATCTTTCAGTATCACGTCCGACACCTGCCGCTGGCGCTGGGCCATACTGGTAAAGGAACTGGACTGCGGTGCCTGCAACGTGCCCTGAATGATGCCGTTATCCTGGATCGGGAAGAAGCCCTTCGGAATAAACACCCATAGCATGATGCTTAACAGCAGGGTGCCGAGCGCCACGCTCAACGTCAGCCACGGATGGTTCAGCACCTTCGCCAGCCAGTGTCCGTAACCGGCAATCACCCGGTCAAACATTTTCTCCGACGCGCGGGAGAAGCGGTTTTGCTTACGCAGTGACTCCTGGCTCAGCATTCTGGCGCACATCATCGGCGTCAGGGTTAACGACACAACGGCAGAGATTAAAATCGCCACTGCCAGCGTCACAGCAAATTCGCGGAACAGACGTCCGACGATATCGCCCATGAACAGCAGCGGGATCAGGACCGCAATCAGCGAGAAGGTCAAGGAGATGATGGTAAAACCGATTTCTCCGGCTCCTTTCAGCGCGGCTGT
Source organism: Citrobacter sp. (assembly GCF_050252275.1). Classification (NCBI taxonomy): domain Bacteria; kingdom Pseudomonadati; phylum Pseudomonadota; class Gammaproteobacteria; order Enterobacterales; family Enterobacteriaceae; genus Citrobacter; species Citrobacter sp. Next base: position 9,471 of record NZ_JBFWLF010000013.1, read on the forward strand.
CAGCGGCTTTTCCCCTTTTTCGATATAGCGCGAAATGTTTTCGATCACCACAATCGCATCATCCACCACAAAGCCGGTGGCAATGGTCAGCGCCATAAGCGTCAGGTTGTTGATGGAGAAATTGAGAAACACCATTACCGCAAACGTGCCGATCAGCGACAGCGGGACGGCGACGCCCGGAATAATGGTGGCGGGAATATTGCGCAGGAACAGATAGATAATCATCACGACCAGCGCGATGGCCAGCATGAGCTCAAACTGCGTGTCGCTGACCGAGGCGCGGATGTTGGTCGTGCGGTCAGACAGTACCGTCACGTTTACCGATTTTGGCAGGCTCTCTTTAAGCTGTGGCAACATCTGATGAATGCTGTCCGCCGTTGAGATGATGTTCGCGCCAGGCTGGCGCTGGACGTTCATTACAATAGCCTGTTCTTTATTTGCCCATGCGCCGAGCCAGCTGTTTTCCGCCCCTTGTTCTACGGTCGCGACATCGCCCAGACGAACCGGCGCGCCGTTCTGGTAAGCAATAATGAGCTGACGATATTCGTCGGCAGACTGCATCTGATCGTTCGCCGAGAGCGTCACCGCGCGGGTGGGGCCATCAAGGCTACCTTTGGCGGAGTTGACGTTTGCGCCAGTAATCGCCGTGCGGACGGTTTCACTGGTCAGGCCCAGCGCGGCAATGGCCTGGGCATTGAGCTTCACGCGGACCGCCGGACGTTGACCGCCGGAGAGCGTCACTAACCCGACGCCGGAGACCTGGGAGATTTTCTGCGCCACGCGGGTTTCGACCATGTCTTCGACCTGGGTCATCGGCATGGCGGTAGAGGTCACCGCCAGCGTCATGATCGGCGGATCGGCAGGGTTGACCTTGCTGTAGACCGGCGGGTTCGGCAGGTCGCTCGGCAGCAGGTTGGTGGCGGCGTTAATGGCCGCCTGAACTTCCTGTTCGGCCACATCCAGCGGCAGGGTCAACTGGAACTGGAGCGTCACCACCGACGCGCCGCCGGAACTTTGCGACGACATCTGTTTCAGCCCGGACATCTGGCCGAACTGCCGTTCCAGCGGCGCGGTGACCGCAGAGGTCATCACATCCGGGCTGGCGCCAGGATACAACGTCACCACCTGAATGGTGGGATAGTCCACCTCCGGCAGCGCGGAGACGGGCAGAAAACGATAGCCGATGATCCCGGCGAGGAGAATCGCCACCATCAGCAGCGTGGTGGCGACAGGACGCATAATAAACAGACGCGACGGGCCGCCTGTGCTGCTCGGAGGTAACACCTGCATCAGGAGCGCGCTCCTTTCTGACCGTATTCACGGCTGGTGGCTTTTGTATCGGTGGTGACGGCGGCTTGCGCTTCCACCACTTCCACTTTCGCCCCTTCCGTCAGGCGGTCAATCCCGTCGGTGACGACGCGGTCACCGGCCGAAATCCCGGCGCTGATCACTACCTTCTGACTGTCCTGAATGCCCGTTTTGACCAGATGCTTACTGACTTTGTTTTCATCGTTCAGCACCCAGACGAAGTGTCCTTCGTTGCCCATTTGTAGAGCGGCTGTCGGGATCACCACGGCGTTTTGTTCCGTGTCGACCAGCATCCGGGCATTCACAAACTGATTCGGGAACAGCGCGTCATCCTGGTTATCAAAGCGAGCTTTTACTTTGATCGTCCCGGTCGTGACGTCGATCTGGTTGTCCAGACTCAGCAATACGCCCGCGCTGAGCTTTTTCGAATTGGTGCGATCCCAGGCTTCAACAACCAGCGGTTGTCCGCTTTTTTGCGCCTGCACGACGGTGGCGATATCGCTTTCCGGTAGGGTGAAAATCAGGTCGATGGGATGCGTCTGGGTGATCACCACAATACCGTTGGTATCACTACTGGAAATCTGATTGCCGACATCTACCTGTTTCAGACCAACCCGACCATCAACCGGTGCGGTGATGCGGCTCCAGTCAAGTTGTAGCTGCGCGCTGGCGACGCTGGCCTCATCGGCCTTAATCGTGCCTTCGGATTCGCTCACCAGCGCCTGCTGGGCGTCCAGCTCCTGGCGGGAGACTAAGTTGCTTTTGACCAGTTGCTGGTAACGAGCCAGATCGCGACGCGCGTTAGCGAGGGTGGCTTTGTCTTTCGCAAGGACGCCCTGCGCCTGTGCCAGTGCCACTTTAAACTGGCTGGGATCGATCTCCGCCAGCAGGTCACCGGCTTTAACCTGTTGACCCTCCTGGAAATGAAGCGCCAGTAGTTGTCCATCCACGCGGCTACGTACGGTGACGGTGTTAGCGGCGGTCATCGTGCCCAGACCGGTGAGATAACGCGGAACGGCCTGCTCCGTGGCGGTCGCGGCCTGCACTGGCGCGAGTGGACCTGAGCGCATACCACGACGACCTGTGCCAGCCGTGGGTTTCGCTTGTCCGGTTGCGCCGGGCGCGCTGCTCTGCGGTTCGCTCCGGTTCTGCCAGAACCCGTATGCGGCGATGGCGGCGATGACCACCACGATGGTGATTACCCAGCGGGATTTGTGACTGCCTTTCATCGTTATGAGTTTCTCATCCTGAAACGTTTCGCGGAATGATACTAGTTTAGCCAGCCATCAAGGGAGAAAAATGGAGGAATTATGAAACCCTGTACGGATTCATCCGAATGGCGGCGCGCTTTGCGAGGCGTTACGCAGCAATCATCGCTGAAAAAGGCGCATGTGAAATTGCGCGCTACAGTGGCGGCACGACAAAAAGGAGGTAAGCCACGGATTTCAGCAGGACGCTGAAACGGGAAAGCCCCTCCCGAGGAAGGGGCCAAAATAAGGAAAGGGTTATGATGAAGGTAGTCATCATACTGGTGATACTCTTAGTCATTAGCTTACCGGCTTACTAAGACACCAGGGGGAGGGGAAACCCTCCCTTACCCTCACTCCTGAAACTAAGCCACATGAACCTTAATGTCAATCCATCCGCGTTCAGCTTGCGAGGCGTTTAGCGGAATACCACTTCAGCCCAGCGGGCCAGACCGGCGGTGACGGAGCCGAAGTCATCGCCACCGGCAATGGGAATACCCGGCAGTTTGGCGGCCAACGCTTTTTTGATCAGCGGCGAGCGTGCGCTGCCACCGGTCAGATAGATGACGTCTGGCTTTTCCTGGGCGTTATCCAGCGCCAGTTGCACCTGTTCCAGTATCCGGGAAAGCGGCTGATCCAGCGCGCTCTCCAGCCCCTGTTGGCTGATGACGGTGGCCAGATCGTCGCGGATAAACGGGAGCGCTGCGTTAACTTCGGCTTGTGCAGACAGCGTAATTTTGCTCTCTTCGGCGCTGCGGACCAGCCGATAACCGAGACGCTGACGCCAGACTTTCAGCAGCAGCGCCACCTGCTCCGGTTCGCGGGCATCGCGTACCAGGTCGTTCAGCAGACGCCCCGTGGCGCTGCTGTAGAAATCGCTTTGTGCCGGAACGTCGTTGATCGCCACCGCGTTCCACCACGGCAGCACCGGTAGGGCGATCCCTTTCTCGGTTTCGCCCCCCATCCCCAGCAGCGGCATCAGGTGTTTAAACGCCAGCGCGATATCCAGATCGTTCCCGCCAACGCGACAGCCGCTGTGACCCAGCAGGCTGGATTCGCGGTCAGCGCGGTGATGCCATTGTGGCCCCATCAGCAGTAACGAACAGTCGGTGGTCCCCCCGCCGATATCCACCACCAGGACGCGTTTCTCTTCCTGTAATGTCGCTTCGTAATCCAGTCCCGCCGCCACCGGCTCATACTGGAAAACGACATCCTGAAAGCCAGCTCGTTTTGCCGCTCGTTCCAGAATACCCTGCGCCTGGCTGTTCGCCTCATCGCCGCCTAATCCCTGGAAGTTAATGGGACGTCCGATCACGGCCTGGGTGATGGCTTCGGGGAGTTGGTTTTGTGCCTGTTGACGAATGTGCAGCATCATTGCGCAGACTAAATCTTCGAACAGCGCGACCTGTTGCGGTTTTAGTCCGCTGGCGCCGAGGAAGGATTTCGGCGACTTAACGAAGTACACCTCTTCCGGGTCGTCAATATAGTGTCCAAGCGATGACAGGCCAAACTGTACGCTGCTGGCGTGAACGTCAATGTCCTCGTCGCGATTGAAGCGAATGGCCCGACGCAACAGCGCCTGCGTTTCATCGTCTGGTGTCGGAACATCATGATGGCGGTAGAGCCATTCGCTCACCGATTCACGCGTCGGCGCGCAAAGCATGGAAGGCAGCAGCGTACTGCCATTTTCCATTTTCAGCAGTTGCGGCTTGCCGTCGCGCATGACGGCGACAGAACAGTTAGCGGTACCGTAATCAAATCCAATAAACACCTTGAAAATCCCCATGCCAGTGAAGAAGGGGCGTGACTTTAGCGAAATGTCGTCGTCGCGACAACTGGAATATGAAAGCAAAGCACAACGCCTGAATAGCGATTATGCTGAAGGTTTGCAGAAAAAGGAGAGGATGATGTTTACCCTGAACTGGCAACCGCCTTATGACTGGTCATGGATTCTGGGTTTCCTTGCCGCCCGTGCGGTCAACGGGGTGGAAACCGTCGAGGCGTTACGCTACACACGGAGCCTGGCGATAGGACAACATAAGGGAATCATCACCGCCGTTCCTGACACCGTGACAAACACGCTTCAGGTGACGCTGAGTGAAGGGCTATTGCCGGTCGCGGATATCTGCCTTGAAAAAATGGAGCGACTGTTTGATTTGCGCTGTAAACCACAGCAGATCAGCCATGCGTTAGGTGAACTGGGCGCAGCGCGTCCGGGACTGCGCCTGCCCGGTTCGGTGGACGCCTTTGAGCAGGGCGTCCGGGCGATTCTGGGCCAACTGGTTAGCGTGGCGATGGCGGCAAAGCTGACGTCGAAGGTTGCACGATGGTATGGCGACGTGTTAGCGGACAGCCCGGAGTACGTCTGTTTCCCAACGCCTGAACAGCTAGCCGCAGCCGATCCGCTGGAACTGAAAGCGTTGGGCATGCCGCTGATGCGCGCCAACGCGCTTATCCATCTGGCGCAGGCCGCCCGGGATGGAATACTGGTAACCCAGCCGCCGGAAGATATTGAACAGGGAATTAAAATGCTACAGGGATTTCCGGGGATTGGTCGCTGGACGGCAAACTATTTTGCCCTGCGCGGCTGGCAGGCGAAGGACGTGTTTTTGCCTGACGACTATCTGATCAAACAACGTTTCCCGGGGATGACTCCCGCGCAGATCCGTCGCTATTCGGAGCGCTGGAAACCCTGGCGCTCCTACGCGTTATTGCACATCTGGTATACCGAGGGATGGCAGCCGTCAGTTGATCGCGAAATAACTGGTGTTGAGTAGCAGATCCAGCGGTTGCGCTTCGGCGATGATATCGCCATAAATCTGGTCGATACCAATACCTGACAGCGTATCCATGACGATCGGCGTTTGCACCGGCCCGGCAATGGTTTTCATCCCCAGGCGCTGGGCGTGGCCCTGGATGATCGACACCAGCATTTCATCCATCATGTTGCCGTGAATGCTGGCGCTCAACTCACTGTCGAGCAGCAGGTAATCCGCCAAACTTTTGGTCATCAGATTGAAGATCTGCAGATCGCGGCCAATCTGGCTCACAATGATGTGACACCCTGCCTGGCGTAATGTCTGAATTGCTTTGGTGCTCTCCTGTGGGTTCAGTAACAGCGCTTCCGCAGGCACAATCAGATGTAGCAGGCGTCCCGGCAGAGTGCTCTGCTCCAGTTGAGCCAGAAGTTCGTCAATCAGCGTTGGGCTGATTAATGCCGCCACCGAAAGCGGCAGGGCGACGCTGAGTCCTTTGCTGGCAACCGCCGGCGCTGCATGATGGAAAAATTCATGGAGCACGCGGCGATCCAGCGCATGGCTGAGCGCCGGATCGGCTAAGCTTGCCCGAAAGGCCTGCTCTTCCATGACTTCTCCTTCACTGGTCCACAGTCGCAGCGAGATCAGCCAGAAATTACGCGCTTCGGGAATGCGTGGTGACGCAACGCCGCGGGCGACCATCAGCAAGTGGTTATCTTTAATCATCCGCCATTGCTCATCCAGCGACATCATCGCGCGCTCGTGATGCGCCTGCTCTTGTTGTGGTTCATACACGGTCACCTGGCCGCGCCCGCCATTTTTAGAGGCATAGCAGGCGATATCTGCCTGCGACATCACCTCAACCGCCTGGCAGTTGTTTTCGTCGATGAGCGTGATCCCGGCGCTGGCACCAATGCGATGCAGGCGGCCTTCCCACATAAAGTGGTAATCATTGACGGCGTTAACGATCCGCGTGGCGATAAAGCGCGCGCTTTCAATATTACACTCCGGCAACAGCAGGCCGAACTCATCACCGCCCAGACGCGCCAGCACGTCGCTGGAACGCAACATGCTGAGCATCAGTTGCGCCAGTTCGCGCAGCAGCGCATCGCCCGCCGCGTGACCGGCGCTGTCATTTACCGCTTTAAAGCGATCAAGATCGATAAAGACCAGCGCGTGGCGCTGATGCGCACTGCGGACGGTTTGCAGCAGCAGTTTCAGCTTGTTTTCAAAACTAGCCCGATTGGTCAGGTGGGTGAGGGCGTCGTGGGTGGCGCTGTAGCTTAGCTGGCGCAACATCTTACGTGACTCGGTGACATCCTGAATTACCAGCACTGAACCGATATTTCCACCGTCCAGGGTGCTAAGCGGGGTTATGCTGTAGTGAATGTCGTAACTGCCGCCGTTGCGACAATGGAGAACCACCTCCTGTTCGATGGCCGAGCGGGACATATCAGCACTGTAGATGTTCTCCATCAGCGGGCCGTTATCGCCAAAGGTGATGCTCAGTACCGTCAACAGCGGTACGCCAATGGCATTCTCCTGCTGCCAGCCGCTCATCTTCTCGGCGACCGGGTTCATAAAGGTAACTTTCAGATCAACGTCAATACACACCACCGCTTCCCCGATGGAGTCGAGGGTAATGTGCAAACGCTCTTTTTCCTGAAACAGCGCTTCATTCAACTGCTTCACTTCGGTCATGTCCATATTGATACCGAGCAGTCGTTCGACTTCGCCATCTTTATTTAACACCCGATTCGCCAGCGAGCGGATATGGCGGACGCCGTCTTTCACCGCAATGCGGAATTCCATCTTAAAAGGCTGGCGCGCGGCTAAGGAGTCACGAACCACCTTTTCTGCATACTCGCGGTCTTCCGGGATAACGCAGTCGTACCAGAGCGACCAGGTAGGCTTAACATGAGCGGGAACCTCATACAGTTCGAACATACGCTTATCCCAACTGATGACGTCGGGTTGCAGTTCCCATTCCCAAATCCCAATGCCGCCAGCTTCGTTTGCCAGCGTGATGCGTTCCATCAGCCGTTTGTTAACCCATTCGGTATGTTTGAGATCGTTGATATCTTCAATTTGGGCAATAAAGTAAAGCGGCGTGCCGTCAGAATGGCGGACCAGCGAGACGGTCAGCAGCGCCCAGACGATCTCGCCCGTACGGGTGTAATAGCGTTTCTCCATCGAATAGCTATTAATGTCGCCGCTCACCAGCATGGTGAGTTGCTCCAGATCTTTATGCAGGTCTTCCGGCCAGGTGAGCTGCTGAAAGGTCAGCGCGCGTAACTCATCCTGGTTATAGCCGAGAAACTGGCATAACGCTTTGTTGGCCTGCAGCCATTGCCCTTCTGTACCGACCAGCGCCATACCGATCGCTGAATACTCCATCGCGTTGCGAAAACGTTCTTCGCTTTCCGTAATGTGCTTACGTTCGGCGCGAAAGGCGTACATCACCATGGTCATGATGTTCGCGGGTAAGAGAATCATTAAGAACGGCAGCCACGGCAGGTTGTTCATGACATGCACTTTAGGGGTGACCAACAGTGACGGGTCGGCCGCCATCATCAGCGATACCATCATGACGGTAGCGAGGAAGATGAGAAAGGCTTCCATCCGTGGCAACCGCACGGCGCTCCACATCAGCAATACGATCACTAACGTAAAGGGCCATGGAACATACTTCATGGCGAACCAGCTCAGAACCAGGGTGACGACTAGCGTCAGCAATGTTTCCAGGAGCAGACGCGGGTTGCGGTGGCGCAACAGGTAGTGTGGTTTGAACAATAATCCCAACGGTACCAGCGCCAGCGCGCCGATGGATTCCGACAGCACCCAAATCAGAAACGCTTTCAACGGCGTTTCATTCGGCGACATAATCCACACCAGAATACCGCCCAACAGCGGCGGGATAACCGCACTGCCGAAGGCAAGACGTAGCCAGTCATTGAGATTCTGTAACGGGTTGTACCAGGGTAACAGCTTACGTAACAGCATGGCGCCGACGACGGCTTCAATGATGTTGATCGCGGTGTAGGTAAAATTCAGCGCGCTGGGCGGGAACAAGACCAGCGATGCGCCAATGCTCCCTAACGAACAGGCGAGCGCAATTCCGGGCCACATCCGTCCGGCGTGACGGTAAAAGGCCACCATCATGATCGACGTCGGGAACCAGAGCGGGGCGAGTTGGGTGCCAAACTGGGATAATTCCAGTGAGAAAAGGGTAAAAACAAAAGCCGTCAGCCCTAAACTGACGAAGCGCAGCAGAGGATGCGGCAAGGTAACTAAAACATGTTGGGATGGTTTACTCATTACCCTGTATCCGAGTGGCCGGAACGTCGCGGAACGCCCGGACGCATCGTGATATTCTCTGTTTATGCTAGTACAAACAATTTACAATTTATATCCCGGTTGCTCATTATTTGACATTATATGGCGATTAATTACTGCGAAGCCGGGTTAATTCCGCGGGCTGCTCTAAATCTGAACAAATAAATTTGCGACAGGGAAACGTTGGGTGCGAAATACACTCCCTGCTATCTCGACTGGTATCGCACGCCCGAAATCCCTATAATTGCCGCGTTTGACGCCCATGCGGCGTCGTCCTTCCTAACCAGGTTATTCAGGTCGCTAAATTTATGACTGATCAGTCCCATCAGTGCGTCATTATCGGTATTGCTGGCGCATCGGCTTCCGGCAAGAGTCTTATTGCCAGTACCCTTTATCGCGAGTTGCGTGAACAAGTCGGTGACGAACATATCGGCGTTATTCCCGAAGACAGCTATTACAAAGATCAAAGCCATCTGTCGATGGAAGAACGCGTTAAAACTAACTACGACCATCCGAATGCGATGGATCACAGCCTCCTGTTTCAGCACCTGCAGGCCCTCAAACGGGGGTCGGCGATCGAACTACCGGTATACAGCTACGTCGAACACACCCGCATGAAAGAGACGGTTCGTGTTGAGCCAAAGAAAGTCATCATTCTTGAAGGGATTTTGCTGCTGACCGACGCGCGTTTACGCGAAGAGATGAACTTCTCTATTTTTGTCGATACCCCGCTGGATATCTGCCTGATGCGCCGTATCAAGCGTGATGTTAACGAACGCGGTCGTTCAATGGATTCCGTCATGGCGCAGTATCAGAAGACCGTGCGTCCGATGTTCCTGCAATTTATTGAACCGTCTAAACAATACGCCGATATTATCGTGCCGCGCGGTGGGAAAAATCGCATCGCCATTGATATTCTGAAAGCGAAAATCAGTCAGTTCTTTGAATAAGCCCGGCGAATTGTGTACCGTTCAGTGATAACCTGGTTTGCCCTTAATGCACAATGCGTTAAGCGCCCGATGCACGAAAGGAGAAAGTGCCATGCGTCTGTGTGACCGAGATATTGAAGCCTGGCTTGATGAAGGCCGTTTGTCGATCAACCCGCGTCCGCCCGTTGAGCGCATTAATGGCGCAACTGTGGATGTGCGCCTGGGCAATAAATTTCGTACATTTAGTGGACATACCGCTGCCTTTATCGATTTAAGTGGACCGAAGGCAGAAGTGAGCGCTGCGCTGGATCGCGTAATGAGCGATGAGATCGTCCTGGCGGAAGGGGATGCATTTTATCTGCATCCTGGCGAACTGGCGCTGGCAGTGACCTATGAGTCGGTGACCCTGCCGGCGGATCTGGTAGGGTGGCTGGACGGTCGCTCTTCACTGGCGCGCCTGGGTCTGATGGTTCATGTGACCGCGCACCGTATCGATCCGGGCTGGTCTGGCTGTATCGTGCTGGAATTCTATAATTCCGGTAAATTGCCGCTGGCTCTGCGCCCAGGGATGCTGATCGGCGCGTTGAGTTTCGAGCCGCTATCGGGACCTGCGCTTAGACCTTACAACCGTCGTGAAGATGCGAAGTATCGCGATCAGCAGGGCGCTGTCGCCAGCCGGATTGATAAAGACTGAGTCTACTCCATTGAGGATAGCATGAGACGATTTCTGACGACGCTGATGATTTTGCTGGTCGTGTTGGTGGCCGGCTTCTCCGCGTTAGTATTGTTAGTCAATCCGAATGATTTCCGCGCCTATATGGTGCAACAGGTGGCTGCGCGAAGCGGTTATCAACTGCAACTGGACGGCCCACTGCGCTGGCACGTCTGGCCGCAACTCAGCATCCTCTCCGGGCGTATGGTGTTAACGGCAGAAGGGGCCGCTGAACCCCTGGTTCGTGCGGATAATATGCGTCTGGATGTCGCACTGTGGCCGCTGCTGAGCCATCAGCTCAGTGTCAAACAGGTGATGCTCAAAGGCGCAGTGATTCAGCTAACGCCGCAAACGGAAGCGGTACGCCGTGAAAACGCCCCGGTGGCCCCGAAAGACAACACCTTGCCAGATGTTGCTGAAGATCGCGGTTGGTCGTTTGATGTCGCCAGTCTGCGTGTAGCGGACAGCGTACTGGTCTTTCAGCATGAAGATGATGAACAGGTAACCGTTCGCGATATTCGTTTGCAAATGGAGCAGGATGCACAGCATCGCGGCTCCTTCGAATTTTCAGGCCGCGTGAATCGCGACCAGCGCGATCTTACCCTTGCTTTCAACGGTACCGTTGACGCTTCCGACTATCCGCATAACTTCACCGCGGGTATTCAACAGTTAAGCTGGCAGTTACAGGGCGCCGATCTGCCGAAACAGGGCATCCAGGGGCAGGGACAACTGCAGGCGCAGTGGCAGGAAGAGAAGAAAACGCTCACCTTCAGCCAACTTAATGTGACGGCGAACGACAGCGCCCTGACCGGAAACGTGCAGGTGACGCTGAAGGAACAACCGGCATGGCTCGTCAACCTGCAATTTGCCCGCCTGAATCTGGATAACCTGTTAGCGCCGCCCGAAAATGCCAGCAGCGCCAACGGCGCGGTGGCGCAGGGGGGAAGTCAGCCACCGCTGGCGCGTCCGGTGATTTCAAGTCGTGTGGATGAACCCGCCTATCAGGGGCTGAAAGGCTTTAGTGCCGATATCGCGCTGAAAGCGGATAACGTGACCTGGCGTGGGATGAATTTTACCGACGTCAGTAGCCGTATGACGAATCAGTCCGATGTGCTGACGATCGCTGAACTGCAAGGCAAACTTGATGGCGGGATGATATCGCTGCCGGGGACGCTGGATACGCGTGCGCAAACGCCACAAGTGGTATTCCAGCCGCGTCTGGACGACGTCGAAATCGGTACGATCCTCAAGGCATTCAACTATCCGATTGCCCTGACCGGCAAGATGTCGCTGGCGGGAGATTTTTCCGGTGCGGATATCGATGCCCAGTCATTCCGTCACAGCTGGCAGGGGAAAGCCCATGTTGACATGCGCGACACGCGGATGGAGGGCATGAACTTCCAGCAGTTGATTCAGCAGGCCGTGGAACGCAGCGGCGGCGATGTACAGTCGATGCAAAGCGTTGATAACGCGACGCGTCTGGCCCGCTTTGTCACGGACCTGACGCTGGATCACGGTAAACTGACGCTGGATAACATGGCAGGCGAGTCCGCAATGTTGTCCCTGACGGGGCAGGGGACGCTCGACCTGGTCGGGCAAACCTGTGATACGCAGTTTAACGTGCGGGTGCTGGATGGCTGGAAGGGCGAAAGCAAGCTGATCGATTTCCTGAAGGCGACTCCGGTTCCGCTGCGGGTTTACGGTAACTGGCAGGCGCTGAATTACAATCTGCAGGTGGATCAATTACTGCGTAAGCATATGCAGGATGAAGCGAAGCGTCGTCTGAACGACTGGGCGGAGCGAAATAAAGATTCCCGCAACGGCAAAGATGTGAAGAAGCTGCTGGATAAACTCTGATTCGGTAGGGCGTGTGTGCCGGATGGCGACGCTTCGCGTCTTAATCCGGCCTGGAAACGGATAATGGCCATATGCCGGGCGGCACATTCGTCACCCGGCATTGTTTCATATTAAACCTCGTAATCCATCTCATCCTCATTGCGTAAAGGCATAATTTGAACCTTCTGTACCCGATGGCTTTCCACCTGCAACGTTTTTAGCAGGAAATCGCCCACCTGGACTTCTTCTCCCGGCTTCGGCACGCGCTGCAATTCTTCCATCAGCAGACCCGCAATGGTGTGATATTCCCGTTTTTCATCAAGCGGCAGCGGGACATATTGCACCAGATCTTCCAGCGGCATGTGGCCATTGACGGTCCATGAGCCGTCCGGGTTTTTCTGGATGTCATGGCGGGCATCTATCTCTTCCGCCTCGTTCGGCAGATTACCGGCGATAGTTTCCGTGACGTCACTGAGCGTCACGATCCCTTCCACTGAGCCGAATTCATCGACGACAAAAGCAAAGTGCGTTCGCGCATTGCGGAACTGTTCCAGCGCCGGAAGCAGAGGTAGCGTTTCCGGGAACACCAGCGGCTGACGAATCAATACCCGCAGGTTCAGAGGTTCACCGCGCAGCGACTGCTGCAGCAGGTCAATCACGTGCACCACGCCCAGCAGATCTTCCTCATCGTGACCACCGGTCACCACCAGGCGCGTATGCTGGTTTTTTTCCAGCAGCGAGCGAATCTCTTCTTCCGGCGCGGTGAGGTCGATATGCTCGATGTCATGGCGCGAGGTCATAATACTGCTGACCGTGCGCTGATTGAGGTTGAGTACGCGCTCAATCATTCGACGCTCTTGCGGGTTGAAAATCTGGCTGTCGTCATGGTCAACCAGCAGCGAGGCGGTTTCCGCATCCAGTTCGGCTTCTTCTTTCTGGCCGCTCAACAGACGCATTACCGCCTCGGTCGTCCGTTGGCGCAGGGTGTGATTGGCCGACAGGAAACGACGACGGTTAAAGATAGCCAACTGGTTCAACGCTTCGATCATCACCGAGAAGCCAATGGCGGCGTACAGATACCCTTTCGGGATCCGGAAGCCGAAGCCTTCCGCCACCAGACTGAAGCCGATCATCAGCAGGAAGCTGAGACAGAGGATGACAATGGTCGGGTGGCTGTTCACAAAGCGGGTGAGCGACTTACTCGCCAGTAGCATCAGGCTGATGGCAATAATCACCGCCGCCATCATCACCGCCAGGTGATCCACCATACCGACGGCGGTGATCACGGAGTCGAGCGAGAAGATGGCATCCAGCACCACAATTTGCGCCACCACACCCCAGAATTTCGCCCCTTTACGCTGAGTGGGGTTGTTGCTGTCTTTCCCTTCGAGCCGTTCGTTCAGCTCCATTGTGGCTTTAAACAGCAGGAAGAAGCCCCCAAACAACATGATCAAATCGCGGGCGCTAAAGCTCAGACCGTGCACGCTAAACAGCGGTTTGGTCAGCGTGACCAGCCACGAGATTGATGCCAGCAGCAGCAGACGCATCAGCATTGCCAGGATAAGCCCGGTCACGCGCGCACGGTCGCGCTGCGCAGGCGGCAGTTTCTCTGCGAGGATGGCAATAAAGACTAGGTTATCAATGCCGAGGACTAATTCGATCACGACCAGCGTGACCAGTCCGGCCCAGATTGACGGATCGGCGATCCATTCCATAGTAAATGTAATACCTTTCGTTATATGACAATTGTCACAATTCGATCATGGATAAAGCGGACGGAAAATGCAATGGCGAGAGGGGATTTCTCATGTATTCACCTTGCTGATTGCGCTGAAAATAACCATAAAGTTTCTGTCGGGAATAATTAAATATGGCAAAAAGCTATTTAGGAAATATCGTAGGGTGAATAGAGGAAATAGATTCTGTCAACATCAAGTAATTCCTAAAATCTGGCCAATATATCGCTTAATATTAATCTTAAAAACAGAGAATAGCAGGCGTGTTACCTTGCCTGCAATTACGTTAGCTGTAACAATTCTTCCAGCGTTAATGATGGACGAGTAAATATATTACGTGGGGTTCCGGTTCATTAATGGCTGACATTCAGAATGCCTTAACATTTTCTCTGTTACGACAAACAGTGAAATAACAAGGCTTATAAAAACATAACCTAATCAGTGTATTGGTAGCTAAAAAGCCAGGGGCGGTAGCGTGCCTGAACGCCTGATGACGAGTCTGCATTATTCTGTCAATAGCTTACGGATGAATTCAATTTTTTTAGGACTGATGCCAGTTAAATTTCTTTTCAATTAACTGCAATGTAAATGTGTACGGCGAAGTCGCTATTTAAATTGCACAGGATAATTACTCTGCCAAAGTGATAAATAATCAATGATGAAATCCAAAATGAAATTGATGCCATTATTGGTGTCGGTAACCTTGATAAGCGGTTGCACAGTACTTCCGGGCAGCAATATGTCTACGATGGGCAAAGACGTGATTAAACAGCAAGACGCTGACTTTGATCTCGACCGGATGGTGAACGTGTATCCACTCACGCCACGACTGGTAGAACAATTACGCCCGCGCCCGAATGTCGCCCAGCCGAATATGTCGCTGGACCAGGAGCTCGCCAGCTATGAGTACCGTGTCGGGGCAGGGGATGTGCTGAGCGTGACCGTCTGGGATCACCCGGAACTCACTACGCCTGCGGGCCAATACCGTAGCTCCAGCGATACCGGTAACTGGGTTCAGCCCGATGGCACCATGTTTTACCCGTACATCGGCAAGGTCAGCGTGGTCGGAAAAACCCTGGCAGAAATCCGTAGTGATATTACCGGGCGCTTAGCGAAGTACATTGCTGACCCGCAGGTGGACGTTAATATCGCCGCTTTCCGTTCGCAAAAAGCCTACATCTCCGGGCAGGTGAATAAATCCGGGCAGCAGGCGATCACCAACGTGCCGTTGACCGTGCTGGACGCCATTAACGCCGCCGGTGGCCTGACGGAAGTGGCTGACTGGCGCAACGTGGTGCTGACGCACAAAGGCAAAGAACAACGCATTTCACTGCAGGCGCTGATGCAAAACGGCGATCTCAGCCAGAACCGTCTGCTTTATCCCGGCGATATTCTCTATGTGCCGCGCAATGACGACCTGAAAGTGTTCGTGATGGGTGAAGTGAAAAAACAGAGCACCCTCAAAATGGACTTCAGCGGCATGACGCTGACCGAAGCGCTGGGTAACGCCGAAGGCATCGATCTGACCACCTCCAACGCCAGCGGCATCTTCGTGATCCGTCCGCTGAAAGGCAAAGGCCCTGGCGGCAAGATTGCCAACATCTATCAGCTCGATATGTCTGATGCGACCTCTCTGGTCATGGCGACGGAATTCCGCCTGCAACCGTATGACGTGGTGTATGTCACCACCGCACCGGTCGCGCGCTGGAACCGTCTGATCAATCAGTTGCTGCCGACCATCAGCGGTGTCCGTTACATGACGGATACGGCCAGCGACCTTCATAACTGGTAATCGTCATGTTTAACAAAATATTAGTGGTTTGCGTGGGGAACATTTGCCGTTCCCCGACGGCAGAGCGTTTGCTCAAACGGTATCACCCGCAGATAACGGTGGAATCCGCCGGCCTGGGCGCGCTGGTGGGAAAAGGCGCTGACGCTTCAGCGGTGAGCGTGGCGGCAAGTCATGATCTTTCTCTGGAAGGACACTGCGCGCGTCAGGTCACCGGGCGGTTGTGCCGGGACTATGACCTGATCCTGGCGATGGAAAAAAGACATATCGCCTCTCTGCACGAACTGGCGCCCGAGATGCGTGGCAAGGTCATGCTTTTCGGGCACTGGGACGATGAACGTGAAATTCCCGACCCGTATCGTAAAAGCCGTGAGGCGTTTGAAGCGGTGTACGCCTTACTTGAACGGTCTGCTCGCCAGTGGGCGCAGGCATTGAACGCAGAGCAGGTAAAATAATGACAGAAAAAGTAAAACAGTCTGCCGCACCGGTAACGGGCAATGATGAGATCGATATTGGTCGTCTGGTGGGAACCGTTATTGAAGCGCGCTGGTGGGTGCTGGGCATTACGGCGGTCTTTGCGCTATGCGCGGTGATTTACACACTCTTCGCCACGCCTATCTACAGTGCGGATGCGCTGGTACAGATTGAACAAAACACCGGCAACTCGCTGGTGCAGGATATCGGCTCTGCGTTATCCAACAAGCCGCCGGCTTCGGAAGCGGAAATTCAGCTCATCCAGTCGCGTCTGGTATTAGGCAAAACGGTGGACGATCTGGATCTGGATATTTCGGTCACCAAAAACACCTTCCCGCTGTTTGGCGCGGGCTGGGAACGGCTGATGGGGCGACAGAATGAATCGGCAAAAGTCACCACCTTTACCCTGCCGAAAGGGATGAACGAGCAGACCTTCACCCTGACGGTGCTGAGTGACAAAGACTACCAACTGACCAGCGACGGCGGCTTCAGCGCGCGCGGACAGGTCGGGCAGACGCTGAGCAAAGACGGCGTCACGATAGTAGTCAGTGAAATTCATGCTCGACCGGACACGGAATTTACTGTCACCAAATTCTCCACGCTGGGGATGATCAATAACCTGCAAAACAACCTGACGGTAGTCGAAAACGGCAAAGATACCGGCGTGCTCAGCCTGAGCTTTACTGGCGAAGACCGCGATCAGATCCGCGACATTCTCAACAGCATTACCCGAAATTATCTGGAACAGAACGTTGAGCGCAAATCTGCCGAGGCGGCGAAAAGCCTGGCCTTCCTGGCGAAACAGTTGCCGGAAGTGCGCCAGCATCTGGACGTGGCAGAGAATAAACTCAATGCGTTTCGTCAGGATAAAGACTCCGTCGATTTGCCGCTGGAAGCGAAAGCCGTGCTGGACTCAATGGTTAACATTGATGCGCAGCTTAACGAACTGACCTTTAAAGAAGCGGAAATCTCGAAACTCTTCACCAAAGCGCACCCGGCGTACCGCACGCTGCTGGAAAAACGTCAGGCACTGGAAGATGAAAAAGCCAAACTGAACGGGCGCGTGACGGCGATGCCGAAAACGCAGCAGGAAATTGTGCGCCTGACGCGTGACGTTGAGTCGGGTCAGCAGGTCTATATGCAATTGCTGAACAAACAGCAGGAGCTGAAGATCACCGAGGCCAGCACCGTGGGTGACGTGCGGATCGTTGACCCGGCCATTGCCCAGCCTGGCGTGCTGAAGCCGAAGAAAGCGCTGATCATTCTCGGCAGCATCATTCTGGGCCTGATGCTCTCTATCGTTGGCGTGCTGCTGCGTTCACTGCTCAACCGCGGTATCGAAAGCCCGCAGGTGCTGGAAGAGAATGGCATCAGCGTATACGCCAGCATTCCGCTGTCGGAATGGCAGAAAGCGCGGGATAGCGTCAAGACCATTAAGGGTGTTAAGCGTTACAAGCAGAGCCAACTGCTGGCAGTGGGTAACCCGACCGATCTGGCGATTGAAGCCGTGCGCAGCCTGCGCACCAGCCTCCACTTCGCCATGATGCAGGCACAAAACAATGTCCTGATGCTCACCGGGGTTAGCCCGTCTATCGGGAAGACCTTTGTCTGCGCCAACCTTGCGGCGGTGATCAGCCAGACCAACAAGCGTGTACTGCTGATCGACTGCGATATGCGTAAAGGCTATACCCACGAACTGCTTGGCACCAATAACGTCAACGGTCTGTCCGAGATTCTGGTCGGCAAAGGGGATATCGCCTCCTGCGCGAAACCGACGTCCATTCCTAATTTTGACCTTGTACCGCGCGGTCAGGTACCGCCAAACCCGTCTGAGCTGCTGATGAGCGAACGCTTTGCTGAACTGCTGCGTTGGGCGAGTAGCCACTATGACCTGGTGCTGATCGATACGCCGCCAATCCTGGCCGTCACCGACGCCGCGATTGTCGGACGTCACGCAGGCACGACGTTGATGGTCGCTCGCTATGCCGTCAATACCCTGAAAGAGGTGGAAACCAGCCTGAGCCGTTTTGAGCAAAACGGCATTCAGGTGAAAGGGGTGATCCTCAACTCCATCTTCCGGCGCGCCACCGGGTATCAGGATTACGGGTACTACGAGTACGAATACAAGTCCGACACAAAATAAAAAATCGTGAGTGGCCTACACGTTGGGCCCTCCGGCATCACTTCCTGGGAAAAGAGCATGAATACAGAAAATCCGCTGATCTCCATTTATATGCCAACCTGGAACCGGCAACAGCTCGCCATTCGGGCAATTAAATCGGTGCTGCGTCAGGACTATCCCCACTGGGAGATGATCATTGTTGATGATTGCTCTTCCTCTTATGAACAGCTACAGCAGTTTGTTGAGGGATTAAACGACCCGCGCGTACGTTACACCCATAATGAGATCAACTCTGGTGCCTGCGCGGTGCGTAATCAGGCCATCGTCCAGGCGCAAGGGCATTACATCACCGGTATTGATGATGATGATGAGTGGACGCCAAACCGTTTGAGCGTGTTCCTTGCCCATAAACATCAACTGGTGACTCACGCTTTTTTGTACGCCAACGATTATGTCTGCGAAGGCGAAGTTTACTCGCAGCCGGCGAGCCTGCCGCTGTATCCGAAATCCCCTTACTCGCGCCACCTGTTCTATAAACGCAACATCATTGGCAATCAGGTCTTTACCTGGGCGTGGCGGTTTAAAGAGTGCCTGTTCGATACCGAACTGAAAGCCGCGCAGGATTACGACATCTTTCTGCGGATGGTGGTGGAGTATGGCGAACCGTGGAAGGTGGAGGAGGCGACGCAGATCCTGCACGTTAATCATGGCGAAATGCAGATCACCTCGTCGCCGAAGAAATTCTCTGGCTACTTCCATTTTTACCGCAAGCACAAAGATAAATTTGACCGCGCCAGTAAGAAATATCAGCTGTTTACGCTCTATCAGATCCGCAATAAGCGCATGACCTGGCGCACGTTGCTGACGCTGTTTTCACTGCGCAACGGCAAGCGTCTGGCTGACGGGCTGCGAGGACGTTAAGCATGCTGGAAGATATTCGCGCGAACAGCTGGAGCCTGCGCCCGTGCTGCATGGTGCTGGCCTACCGGGTTGCTCATTTCTGCTCCGTCTGGCGCAAAAAAAACGTGCTGAATAATCTGTGGGCCGCGCCGGTGCTGGTGCTGTATCGGCTGATAACCGAATGCCTGTTCGGCTATGAAATCCAGGCGGCGGCCACCATCGGACGACGCTTCACCATTCATCATGGTTACGCCGTGGTGATTAACAAAAACGTGGTGGCCGGTGACGATTTCACGGTTCGTCATGGCGTCACCATCGGCAATCGTGGTGCTGACAGCCTGGCCTGTCCGGTGATAGGGAACGGCGTGGAATTGGGTGCCAATGTGATTGTGCTGGGTGACATCCGCATCGGAAATAACGTGACGATTGGCGCAGGCAGCGTGGTGCTCGACAGCATCCCGGACAATGCGCTGGTGGTGGGCGAGAAGGCCCGGGTTAAGGTAATTAAATGAATATTGTGCAATTTAATGTGCGACTGGCGGAAGGCGGTGCGGCTGGAGTGGCATTAGATCTGCATCAGCGCGCACTGCAAAAAGGGCTGACTTCGCAATTTATTTACGGCTACGGCAAGGGCGGGAAAAAGAGCGTCAGCCATAGCCACTATCCTCATGTCATCAAACAGACGCCGCGTCTGACGTCAGTGGCTAATATCGCCCTGTTTCGCCTGTTCAATCGCGATCTGTTTGGCAATCTGAACAATCTCTACCGTACCGTGACCCGCACGTCAGGCCCGCTGGTGCTGCATTTTCACGTTCTGCACAGCTACTGGTTGAATCTGGCTGACGTGGTAGCGTTCTGCGAAAAGGTGAAAAACCACAAGCCGGACGTCACGCTGGTCTGGACACTGCACGATCACTGGAGTGTGACCGGGCGCTGCGCCTTTACCGACGGCTGCGAGGGGTGGAAAACCGGCTGCCAGAAATGCCCAACGCTGAGTAATTATCCGCCGGTGAAAGTTGACCGCGCGCATAACCTGGTCGATGGAAAACGCCAACTGTTCCGCCAGATGCTGGCGCTGGGTTGCCAGTTTATCTCTCCAAGCCAACACGTTGCCGATGCGTTTAACAGCCTGTACGGCGTGGGGCGCTGCCGCATTATCAATAATGGGATCGATGTGGCGACCGAAGCGATTCTGGCAGAATTGTCTCCGGTCAATGAGACCCCGGGGAAACCGAAAATTGCGATTGTGGCCCATGACCTGCGCTATGACGGAAAAACTAATCAGCGTCTGGTGCGCGACATGATAGCGCTGGGCGATAAGGTTGAACTGCATACCTTTGGCAAATTCTCGCCGTTTGACGGGGCAAACGTGGTGAATCACGGCTTCGAAACTGACAAACGCAAACTGATGAGCGCGCTCAACCAGATGGACGCGCTGGTGTTCAGCTCCCGCGTGGATAACTATCCACTGATTTTATGTGAAGCGTTGTCAATCGGCGTGCCGGTGATCGCCACCCACAGCGACGCGGCGCAGGAAGTGCTGCGCAAGGCGGGCGGAAAAACGTTTGCCGCTGAAGAGGTGCTGTCACTGGTGCAGATGAACAAAACTGACATCGCGCAGACGGTTTTTGGTACCTCGCTCAGCGCCTTCCGCGAGCGCAGTCGTGCGGCGTACAGTGGTCAACAGATGCTGGAGGAATATGTCTCGTTCTATCAGAATCTGTAGCTATCTGCTGCTGCCGCTGATCTACCTGCTGGTCAACGTCAAAATTGCCCAACTGGGCGAAAGTTTCCCCATCACTATTGTCACTTTTTTACCCGTTTTATTGCTGCTGTACGTTGAACGAATCAGCATTAAGAAGCTGATGATTGCATTAGGGATTGGT
>NZ_JBFWLF010000014.1:0-29660 GCF_050252275.1 Citrobacter sp.
CAAAACACATTTAACAGAACAGAAGTTTTCCGACTTCGCCCTGCACCCAAAGGTTATCGAAGCCCTTGAAAATAAAGGCTTTCATAACTGCACGCCCATTCAGGCCCTCGCACTGCCGCTTACGCTGGCTGGTCGCGATGTTGCAGGGCAGGCGCAAACCGGTACCGGAAAAACGATGGCGTTCCTGACGTCAACGTTTCATTATCTTCTCTCTCATCCCGCGATTGACGATCGCAAGGTGAACCAGCCACGCGCCTTAATTATGGCGCCGACGCGTGAGTTAGCCGTGCAGATCCACGCTGATGCCGAGCCGCTGGCACAGACGACCGGTCTGAAGCTGGGTCTCGCTTACGGCGGTGACGGTTACGACAAACAGCTAAAAGTGCTGGAAAGCGGCGTCGATATTCTCATCGGCACCACGGGTCGTCTGATCGACTACGCGAAACAGAATCACATCAACCTGGGCGCCATCCAGGTGGTGGTCCTCGATGAAGCCGATCGCATGTACGATCTGGGCTTTATTAAAGATATTCGCTGGCTGTTCCGCCGCATGCCGCCGGCCAACCAACGCCTGAACATGTTGTTCTCTGCTACCCTCTCTTACCGCGTGCGTGAACTGGCGTTCGAACAGATGAACAACGCCGAATACGTTGAAGTCGAGCCGGAACAAAAAACGGGTCACCGTATTAAAGAAGAGCTTTTCTATCCGTCTAACGAAGAGAAAATGCGCTTACTGCAAACGCTGATCGAAGAAGAGTGGCCGGATCGCGCCATCATCTTCGCGAACACCAAACACCGCTGCGAAGATATCTGGGGCCATCTGGCCGCCGATGGTCATCGCGTTGGTTTGCTGACTGGCGATGTGGCGCAGAAAAAACGTCTGCGTATTCTCGACGAATTTACCCGTGGCGATCTGGATATTCTGGTCGCAACCGACGTTGCCGCGCGCGGTCTGCACATTCCTGCCGTCACGCACGTATTTAACTACGATCTGCCGGACGATTGCGAAGACTACGTACACCGCATCGGTCGTACGGGCCGTGCTGGCGCAAGCGGTCACTCGATCAGCCTGGCCTGTGAAGAGTACGCCCTGAATCTACCTGCGATTGAAACCTACATTGGTCACTCGATTCCGGTGAGTAAATACAACCCGGAAGCGTTGATGAACAATCTGCCGAAGCCGCTGCGCCTGACGCGTACGCGCCCTGGCAATGGCCCGCGCCGCTCTGGCGGTGCTCCGCGTAATCGTCGTCGTTCAGGTTAAAAAAGTTATGCCATACACAACATCATTCAGCCTGTATCAGGGCGGCAAGAAAACGAATCCTGATGAACTTACTTTAGCCAGTGATTCGGGTGAAAAAACGCAGCCAGCACAGATACCGGTTGAAGGATGAAGTGTATGAATTCTACCTCGTTGTACGCCGCTATCGATCTCGGTTCCAATAGTTTTCATATGCTGGTCGTACGCGAGGTAGCGGGCAGCATCCAGACGCTCACGCGCATTAAACGCAAAGTGCGTCTGGCCGCCGGTCTGAACAGCAACAATGTCCTTTCTGCTGAAGCAATGGAACGCGGCTGGCAATGCCTGCGTCTGTTTGCCGAGCGCCTTCAGGATATTCCGCAGCCGCAAATTCGCGTGGTCGCTACGGCTACGTTACGTATCGCGGTAAACGCCAGCGAGTTTATCGCTAAAGCGCAGGAAATCCTCGGTTGTCCGGTTCAGGTCATCAGCGGTGAAGAAGAAGCGCGCCTGATTTATCAGGGCGTGGCGCACACCACTGGCGGAGCGGATCAGCGTCTGGTCGTCGATATCGGCGGTGCCAGCACCGAACTGGTCACCGGAACAGGTGCGCAAACCACCTCCCTGTTCAGCCTGTCAATGGGCTGCGTCACCTGGCTCGAACGCTACTTTACCGATCGCAATCTGGCACAAGAGAATTTCGACGAAGCGGAAAAAGCGGCGCGCGATGTGCTGCGCCCGGTCGCCGATGAACTTCGCTATCACGGCTGGAAAGTCTGCGTCGGTGCCTCCGGTACCGTTCAGGCGTTACAGGAAATCATGATGGCGCAGGGGATGGATGAGCGCATCACGCTGGCGAAACTGCAGCAGTTGAAACAGCGGGCGATTCACTGCGGTCGTCTGGAAGAGCTTGAAATTGAAGGCTTAACCCTGGAACGCGCGCTGGTGTTCCCCAGCGGGTTGGCTATTCTTATCGCCATCTTCACCGAACTCAATATTCAGTGTATGACCCTGGCCGGTGGGGCATTACGTGAAGGGCTGGTCTACGGGATGCTGCATCTTGCGGTGGATCAGGATATTCGCAGCCGCACGCTGCGTAATATTCAGCGCCGGTTTATGGTGGATACCGAACAGGCGCATCGCGTTGCGAATCTGGCGGTGAGTTTTCTCGATCAGGTAGAAAATGAGTGGCATCTTGAGCCGATCAGCCGCGAACTGCTGATCAGCGCCTGCCAGCTGCACGAGATAGGCCTGAGCGTTGATTTTAAGCAAGCGCCTCAGCATGCCGCCTATCTGGTCCGTAATCTGGATCTGCCGGGCTTCACGCCCGCACAGAAAAAACTGCTCGCCACGCTATTGTTAAATCAGACCAACCCGGTCGATCTCTCGTCGTTACATCAGCAAAATGCCGTACCGCCGCGTGTGGCGGAGCACCTTTGTCGTCTGCTCAGACTGGCGATTATCTTCGCCAGCCGCCGTCGTGACGATCTGGTGCCAGCCATTACGCTACAGGCATCGAATGAAATTCTCACCCTGGCGCTACCGCCGGACTGGCTGGAACAGCATCCGTTGGGGAAAGAGTTGATTGAACAAGAAAGCCAGTGGCAGAGCTATGTCCACTGGCCTTTAGCAGTGCGTGAATGATTCACTGCCGGAGGGCGGCGTAAATGCCTAATCCGGCCTCCAGCCTACGATTTCTCTCTTTTCGCCGCCATCATCGCTTTCAGATTCGCCAGATGGCTTTGCCCCTTCTGCATTCGCTCTTCGGCGCTCACTACTTTGCGTTCCTGCTCCCAGATCAGATCGTCCTGCGGTAACTCCAGCAGGAAACGGCTCGGCTCCGGACGCACCAGTTCACCGTACTGACGCCGCTCTTTACACAGCGTAAATATCAGCTCTTTCTGCGCGCGGGTGATGCCGACATAGGCCAGACGGCGCTCTTCATCAATGTTGTCTTCATCGATGCTACTCTGGTGCGGCAGGAAGCCTTCTTCCATACCCACCATAAACACATACGGGAACTCCAGCCCTTTCGAGGCATGCAGCGTCATCAGTTGCACCTGATCCAGCTCTTCCTCACTCTCACCGCGCTCCATCATGTCACGCAGCGTGAAGCGGGTGACAACCTGAGTGAGCGTCATCGGCTCATCCAGTTCGCTGCCTTCCAGCATTTCGGTCATCCAGCTAAACAGCTGGTTGACGTTTTTCATGCGCATTTCAGCGGCTTTTGGGCTGGGCGAGGTTTCGTAAAGCCATGATTCGTAATCAATTCCGTGGATGAGATCGCGAACAGCGGCAATCGGCTCTCGTTCTGCCAACCGCTGAACCTCGCCCAGCCAGTGGGTAAAACGGGTGAGCGAGTCATAGCCGCGCCCGGTGAGCGTCTGGCTAAGCCCCAGATCAAAACTGGCGGTAAACAGGCTTTTGTTCCGCGTCATCGCCCATTCACCCAGCTTTTGCAGCGTGGCGGGGCCGATTTCACGCTTTGGCGTATTCACAATACGCAGGAACGCGCTGTCATCATCCGGATTGGTCAACACCCGCAGATAGGCCAGCAAGTCTTTAATTTCCGGACGCGAGAAGAACGACGTTCCACCGGAGATTTTGTAGGGGATCCGGTTCTGCATGAGGAATTTTTCGAATACTCGCGCCTGGTGGTTGCCGCGATACAGAATGGCGTAATCTTTGTATTCCGTTTTATTTACAAAGTGATGGGCGATGAGTTCCCCGGTCACCCGCTCGGCTTCGTGCTCCTCATTATTCGCACTCAGAACTTTGAGTTCCGCGCCATATCCCAGCTCGGAAAAAAGCCGTTTTTCAAAGACGTGCGGGTTATTGGCAATGAGGATGTTCGCCGCCTTCAGGATCCGCCCGGAGGAGCGGTAGTTCTGCTCCAGTTTGATCACCTGTAACGCCGGAAAATCCTGACTTAACAACACCAGGTTTTGCGGACGCGCTCCGCGCCAGGAGTAAATCGACTGATCGTCGTCCCCTACGACGGTGAATCGCGCCCGGTTTCCCACCAGCAATTTCACCAGTTCGTACTGACTGGTGTTGGTGTCCTGATATTCATCCACCAGCAGATAGCGAATCTTGTTCTGCCAGCGCTCACGCACCTCTTCATTACGTTGCAACAGCAGCGTCGGTAGCAGAATCAAATCATCAAAGTCGAGGACATTGCAGGCTTTCATATGCGCGTCGTACAGCCCGTAGCAGTGCGCAAAGATACGATCACGCTCGCCTTTCGCACCGGCGGCCGCCTGTGCGGGCGTTTTGAGATCGTTCTTCCAGTTCGAGATCGTCGAGATCAGCTGTTGCAGTATCACTTTGTCGTCTTCAATCAGCCCTTCCGTCAGATCTTTGAGTAGCGCAACCTGGTCCGTGTCATCAAACAGCGAAAAATTCGACTTCATCCCCAGCGCGGCGTATTCGCGTTTAATCACCTCCAGCCCTAGCGTATGGAAAGTGGAGATCATCAACCCGCGCGCTTCTTTGCGTCCCAGCGTCTGTCCGACACGCTCTTTCATTTCGCGCGCCGCTTTATTAGTAAAAGTCACCGCCGCAATGTGTCGCGCCTGGTAACCGCAGCCACGGATCAGATGGGCGATCTTGTTGGTGATCACGCGTGTCTTACCGGAACCCGCCCCCGCCAGCACCAGGCACGGTCCGGTGACGAATTCGACAGCTTGTTGTTGGCCGGGGTTTAAACGCATAGGTAAAAGTGCTCAATCTTCGAACGGGGGACGAATTGTAGCAGAAAGCGAGGTCGAGATTGAGCTTTCCGTAACCGCGCGTAACGCTGCCTGTGAGGGTAAGTAAGCTTGTGCTGCTGTCCAGATTCTGAACAATCCTGAACGCCGATCACACGGAAAAAATTACACAACGCCTGCACAAGAGGTTGAATTAACATATTGAGTATAAAAGAAAAACAGTAACAATAGTCGGACTAAGCTGCTTTGGCTTGTATAAACCGACAAAAAAGAAGACCGTTCATCCCACTTTCTTTGTTTATTCAACCGAAACATTTCTGAACCAAATACGCTAATAAATCAGGTGCTGCCACGTACCGCACCTCCTCTTATGCTGAGCATACAATGAATAAGATCCAGGCCACTTACTACCTACAAGACTCAACCGCTCGCCAGATAGTCCAACGCACGATGGGGATTATCCCCTATTCGGTTAACGTCATGAACGAGCACGGCATGATCATTGCCTCAGGTGAGGCGTCCCGTTTACATCAGCGCCATGAAGGTGCGGTGCTGGCGTTAACTGAAAACCGGATTGTTGAAATCGATTCGGCGACGGCTGACAAACTCAAAGGTGTGAAGCCCGGTATTAATTTGCCAATAAATTTTCGCGATCAGCTTATCGGCGTACTGGGTATCACCGGAGAGCCGGGTGAGGTGAAGGCTTATGCGCAACTCGTCAAGATGGCGTCGGAACTCATCATTGAACAAATGGCGTTACTTGAACAAAAACAGTGGGATAAACGCTACCGCGAAGAGCTAATCAACCAGCTTATTTTACGCGACCCGCCTCCGTCATCGTTAAGCGCCGTGGTCTCATGGTTAGGCGTTAATCTCCAGCTGCCGCGCGTGGTGCTTATCATGGAATTGCAGCAGCCGGATCGCGATGCGCTACGTACGCTAATGGATTATTTTGAATACAGCGCCCGCGACCATCTGGTGACATTTTCCGACTTTAACGAGCTGATTATCCTCAAACCCGTCACCCTGAAAAATGGGACTCTCAATAAACCGCTGGAGCAGCACGAGCTACAGAAATTTAAGCATTACGCACAGTCCTGCGGCTTTTCACGGCTCATCGTCGGCGGCTATTTTGCGGGAGAAAATGGCCTGCGACGCTCCTATCAGACGGCGAAATCAACCCAGGCAATGGTGAAAAGACTGAAGCTTAAGCATCAGTTTATCTTTCACGATGACTACGCGCTGGCCTCATTGCTGGGGGGACTTTCCGGCACCTGGCAAGCGGAAGAGTTATCAAAAATATGGTGCGAGTTGGTTGCTCAGGACAGCAAAGGCGTCATGCAAAAAACATTGCAGCACTATTTCGAACATAATTGTGATCTTTCGCAAACTGCCACCAGTCTGCATATTCACGTAAACACCCTGCGCTATCGACTGCAACGCGTTGAAGAGATAACGGGAATAAAAATCAACAACTTGAAACAACTCCTTTGGTTGTACATTGGCATGGAGCTGCAACGGTAGTCTGTATTTTCCTCCAAATTTACATCCTGTCAGACGCGTATTTTTTAGCGGATCCTCACAAGGCTATTCCCGGCGGCTTCTCCATACTGCCTCAGTCAATTTTATGGAGAAAGCAGAAGATGGTTTCAATATCCGCAACAGGCGCCATCATCGCACTCGTGGTGGCGATCGTCTTAATATTACGCAAAGTCTCTCCCGCGTACGGCATGATGGTGGGTGCGCTGGTCGGTGGTCTCGTCGGCGGGGCAGACCTGGTCCAGACCGTCACACTGATGGTCACGGGTGCGCAGGGCATCACCAATGCCGTACTGCGCATTCTCGCTGCAGGCGTACTGGCTGGTGTGCTGATCGAATCCGGCGCCGCGAACACAATCGCGGAAACGGTGGTGAAAAAAGTGGGCGAAAGTCGTGCTCTGCTTGCCTTAGCCATCGCCACGATGATTCTGACGGCCGTTGGCGTTTTTATCGATGTCGCGGTGATTACCGTCGCGCCGATTGCGCTTTCGATCGCCAGACGCGCCGGGCTATCAAAACTCGCCATTTTGCTGGCGATGATTGGCGGTGGCAAAGCGGGTAACGTCATGTCACCGAATCCCAATGCCATTGCCGCTTCGGATTCGTTCCATGTCCCGCTCACATCCGTCATGATGGGGGGGATTATTCCCGGATTGTTCGGCCTGGCAATCGCCTATTTTCTGGCGAAGCGTCTGAGCCAAAAAGGCTCGATGGTCACAACGGAAGAGATCATTTCTCAGGACACGCACGGCACGCAACCCGGATTTCTGGCGGCTATCAGCGCCCCCCTTGTTGCCATTATTCTGTTAGCGCTGCGTCCTGTGGCGGGCATTGCTATCGATCCGCTCATTGCTCTGCCAGTGGGAGGATTAGTCGGCGCAATCCTGATGGGCCGATTTAAACAAAGTAACGCCTTTATGATGTCCGGGCTGACGCGCATGGCACCTGTCGCCATTATGCTGCTCGGTACCGGTACGCTGGCTGGCATCATTGCCAACTCAGCGTTAAAAGAGGTCCTGATCGACGGATTAACCTCTTCCGGTCTCCCTTCTTATCTCCTGGCCCCCATCTCTGGCGCAATTATGTCGATGGCCACCGCGTCGACAACGGCCGGAACCGCCGTTGCGGCAGGCGTATTCAGTCAAACGCTGCTGGGACTTGGCGTCTCTGCGCTTGCCGGTGCAGTCATGATTCATGCCGGGGCGACGGTTCTGGATCATCTCCCTCACGGCAGTTTTTTCCACGCCACTGGCGGTAGCGTCAGTATGCAAATCCATGAACGCTTAAAACTTCTGCCTTATGAAACCCTTGTTGGTTTCGTCATCGCATTGATTTCGACACTGCTGTTTGGTGTCTTCGGACTCGCCGGGTAAGCACACAATGAAAATAGTTATCGCACCAGATTCATTTAAAGAAAGTTTGTCTGCCATGCAGGTGGCGACGGCTATCGAACAGGGGTTTCGCGAAATATATCCCGATGCCCAGTATGTCAAACTCCCTATGGCGGACGGCGGCGAAGGCACCGTTGAGTCGATGGTGGAGGCCACTGAGGGCCATTACCACTTTATCGATGTCACAGGCCCTCTGGGAACACCGGTCCAGGCACGCTGGGGAATACTGGGTGACGGGAAGACGGCGGTGATCGAAATGGCTGCGGCGTCAGGTCTCCACCATGTGCCGCCAGAGCATCGTAACCCACTGCTGACCACCAGCTATGGAACGGGCGAGCTCATCCTTGCCGCACTCGATCGGGGCGTTGAGCACATTATTCTTGGCATTGGCGGCAGCGCGACGAATGACGGAGGCGCGGGCATGCTACAGGCGCTGGGCATCGACCTCCTGGATGAAAAAGGAGACGCGCTTCCCGAAGGCGGCGGTGCGCTCAGTAAACTGGCAACAATCGACACTTCCCACGCCGACCCGCGTCTAAAGACGGTCTCCATCACCGTAGCCTGCGACGTCAACAATCCGCTGTGCGGTCCGACGGGGGCCTCTGCCATTTTCGGCCCACAAAAGGGGGCGACGGAAGCGATGGTTGCAGCGTTAGACGGTGCGCTGGCGGTTTATGGCAAGCGACTACAGGAGTTTACCGGTCGGGATGTAATGAATGCGCCGGGCGCTGGCGCAGCAGGCGGAATGGGAGCCGCATTACTCGGTCTACTGGGCGCTGATTTAAAACCCGGTGTGGAGATTGTGATTAACGCGCTGCAACTGGAGCGCCTGGTAGCCGATGCCAGTCTGGTGATCACTGGAGAAGGTCGCCTCGACAGCCAGAGCATCTGCGGCAAAACACCGATTGGCGTTGCCCGCTGCGCCAAACGCTATCAAAAACCAGTTATTGCGCTTGCCGGCGGTTTGACCCTGGATCATCAGATTGTTCATGAGCATGGGCTGGATGCCGTTTTCTCTGTGTTGACGCGCATCGCCACGCTACCGGAAGCCTTAGAGGACGCGGAATACAATCTGCGCATTTCGGCTCGTAATATTGCCAGCGTCTGGAAGCTGTCGCAGCAGCAAATTCACTAATCCTATATCCAGGCCAGTCACCAACCGCTGGCCTGGATATTCTTTCCCTCTCCCCACATGCTAAAATCGCCCCCTTCATTTCCCCGACTCAAGGCACGATCATGGCAAAAACCGCAGCAGCACTGCATATCCTTGTTAAAGAAGAGAAACTGGCACTGGATCTTCTGGAGCAGATTAAAAACGGCGCCGACTTCGGCAAACTGGCGAAGAAACATTCCATCTGCCCGTCAGGCAAACGAGGCGGTGACTTAGGCGAATTCCGCCAGGGCCAGATGGTTCCGGCGTTCGATAAAGTGGTCTTTTCCTGCCCGGTGCTGGAACCGACCGGCCCGCTGCACACCCAGTTCGGCTACCACATCATCAAAGTGCTGTACCGTAACTAAGCAAAAGCCCAGAGCGTTCAGACTCTGGGCTTTTTTTGCCGGATGGCACGATGCTTATCCGGCCTTCGGCTTTGCACTTTTGTAGGTCGGGTCAGGCGTAGCCGCCACCCGACAATGTCGGTTTAACCCGCAACGGCAATGCGCTTCATATCGGTCATATAACCACGCAGTTTCTGGCCGACTTTCTCGATAGCATGGCTGCGAATCGCGTCATTTACATCGCGTAACTGAGCGTTATCCACTGCGCCTTCAGCAATCGCTTTACCCAGGTCGCCGGTCTGCAGCGTGGTCATGAACTCTTTCAGCAGCGGTACGCAGGCATAAGAGAACAGGTAGTTACCATATTCTGCAGTATCAGAGATCACCACGTTCATTTCGTACAGACGCTTACGCGCAATGGTGTTGGCGATCAGCGGCAGCTCGTGCAGAGATTCGTAGTACGCAGACTCTTCGATGATGCCGGAATCCACCATGGTTTCGAACGCCAACTCAACGCCTGCTTTCACCATCGCGATCATCAGTACGCCTTTATCGAAGTACTCCTGCTCGCCGATTTTGCCTTCATACTGCGGCGCGGTTTCGAACGCGGTTTTACCAGTCTCTTCACGCCATGTCAGCAGTTTCTTATCGTCGTTAGCCCAGTCAGCCATCATGCCGGAAGAGAACTCACCGGAGATGATGTCGTCCATGTGTTTCTGGAACAGCGGCGCCATAATTTCTTTCAGCTGTTCGGACAGCGCGTAAGCACGCAGTTTTGCCGGATTGGACAGACGGTCCATCATCAGCGTGATACCGCCCTGCTTCAGCGCTTCAGTGATCGTTTCCCAGCCGAACTGAATCAGTTTCTCGGCATATGCCGGGTCAGTCCCTTCTTCCACCAGCTTATCGAAGCACAGCAGAGAACCAGCCTGCAGCATACCGCACAGAATGGTCTGCTCGCCCATCAGGTCGGATTTCACTTCCGCCACGAAGGAAGATTCCAGCACGCCCGCACGGTGACCGCCGGTCGCTGCAGCCCAGGCTTTAGCAATCGCCATGCCTTCGCCTTTCGGATCGTTTTCCGGGTGAACCGCAATCAGCGTCGGCACACCGAAACCACGTTTGTATTCTTCACGCACTTCAGTACCCGGACACTTCGGTGCCACCATCACTACGGTGATGTCTTTACGGATTTGCTCGCCCACTTCAACGATGTTGAAGCCGTGAGAGTAACCCAGCGCCGCGCCGTCTTTCATCAGCGGTTGTACGGAACGCACTACGTCAGAGTGCTGTTTGTCTGGCGTCAGGTTAACCA
This sequence comes from Citrobacter sp., assembly GCF_050252275.1. NCBI lineage: Bacteria > Pseudomonadati > Pseudomonadota > Gammaproteobacteria > Enterobacterales > Enterobacteriaceae > Citrobacter > Citrobacter sp. Next base: position 10,693 of record NZ_JBFWLF010000014.1, read on the forward strand.
CCAAATCCGCCTGCGGGATCAGCTCTTCATACGTGCCGACTTTGAAGCCGTTTTCTGTCGCTTTACGCCAGGATGCGCGCTTCTCAGCAATCGCCTCTTTACGCAGGGCGTAGGAGATATCCAGACCGGAATCACGCATGTTCAGGCCCTGGTTCAGACCCTGCGCGCCACAGCCGACAATGACCACTTTTTTACCCTGAAGGTAGCTCGCGCCATCGGCGAACTCATCGCGGCCCATAAAGCGACATTTACCCAGCTGTGCCAGCTGCTGGCGCAGGTTCAGTGTATTAAAGTAGTTAGCCATGGTGGTGTACTCCGTGATGTTGTGTTGTGGTGCTTATTATTCGGTTCGCTGTTCAGCGAGAATGACTCCACAGTACAACAGGAAATTTATTGCGGAAATTGATATATTCACAACGTCACATTGCAATAACTGCAACGTAAAAATTAAGAGGTTCGCCGGTGGATTTACGCGATCTGAAAATGTTCCTGCATCTGGCGGAAAGCCGCCACTTTGGCCGCAGCGCGCGGGCGATGCACGTCAGTCCTTCTACGCTATCACGGCAGATCCAGCGCCTTGAGGAAGACCTCGGGCAGCCGTTGTTTGTCCGCGATAATCGCACGGTCACGCTGACCGAAGCGGGTGAAGAGCTGCGAACGTTTGCCCAGCAGACGCTGTTGCAGTATCAGCAACTGCGCCACACCCTCGATCAGCAAGGTCCGTCGCTATCGGGCGAACTGCATATTTTCTGCTCGGTGACCGCCGCCTACAGCCATCTGCCGCCAATCCTCGATCGCTTTCGCGCTGAGCATCCCTCAGTAGAAATTAAACTCACCACCGGCGACGCCGCCGATGCCATGGAAAAGGTGGTGACCGGCGAAGCGGATCTGGCGATTGCCGGTAAGCCTGAAACGCTGCCGGGCGCGGTGGCGTTTTCGATGCTGGAAAATCTGGCGGTGGTACTCATTGCCCCGGCGCTGCCCTGCCCGGTACGCAATCAGGTTTCGGTGGAGAAACCCGACTGGTCTACGGTGCCATTCATCATGGCCGATCAGGGGCCTGTGCGCCGCCGCATTGAACTGTGGTTTCGTCGCCATAAAATCAGCAACCCGCAGATTTACGCCACCGTGGGGGGTCACGAAGCGATGGTGTCGATGGTCGCACTCGGCTGTGGCGTGGCGTTGCTGCCCGAAGTGGTGCTGGAAAACAGCCCCGAACCGGTGCGCAATCGCGTCATGATTTTAGAGCGTAGCGACGAGAAAACTCCGTTCGAACTGGGCGTCTGCGCGCCGAAAAAACGGCTGCATGAGCCGCTTATTGATGCGTTCTGGAAAATTGTGCTGGAGCGAAAAATTGCCGAGTAGTATCAGCGTCAGGTCTAAAATCAGAGGTAGATTCAGTTTTGCGGAATCTTTTCTGTATAATGACCCGCCATAATACACAGACGGTGTCATTGCCCCTATGACAGCGAAACACAAACTAAATTAGCCATCATTATGATAATCAAGCCAAAAATCCGTGGATTCATCTGTACAACGACCCATCCGACTGGCTGTAAAGTCAATGTGGAAAAGCAGATCGAGTACGTTAAACAAAACGGGAAAATCGAAAACGGTCCTTCCCGCGTGCTGGTCATCGGTGCTTCAACCGGCTATGGACTGGCATCAAGAATCTCCGCAGCGTTTGGCAGCGGAGCCGCCACTATCGGCGTATTTTTCGAAAAACCGGGTACCGAATCTAAACCAGGTTCAGCAGGCTGGTATAACGCCGCGGCTTTCGATGAAGCTGCAAAGCGGGAAGGTCTGTATTCCAAAAGCATTAACGGTGATGCGTTCTCCGACGAATGTCGTGATGAAGTCATCAAGCTCATCAAAGAAGACCTGGGTCAAATTGATTTAGTCGTTTATTCACTCGCTTCGCCGGTTCGTAAAATGCCGAAAACGGGTGAAGTTGTCCGTTCGGCGCTGAAACCTATTGGTGAGGTTTACACCTCTAAAGCGATTGATACCAATAAGGATCAGATCACGACGGCCAGCATTGAGCCCGCAACGGAAGAAGAAGTTCAGAACACCGTGACCGTAATGGGCGGAGAAGACTGGGAGCTGTGGATAGATGCCCTGCGCCAGGCCAATGTGCTGGCCGACGGCGTGAAAACCGTTGCTTATTCTTACATCGGTACCGACCTGACGTGGCCAATCTATTGGCATGGCGCGCTGGGCAAAGCGAAAGAAGACCTTGACCGTGCGGCAGGTGCGCTGCGTAATCAACTGTCTTCAATCAATGGCACAGCCAACGTTGCGGTCCTGAAATCGGTAGTCACACAGGCTTCTTCAGCCATTCCAGTAATGCCGCTGTATATCTCTATGGTCTTCAAGCTGATGAAAGAACAAGGGATTCATGAAGGATGCATTGAGCAGATTAACCGTCTGATGACCACCAGCCTGTACGGTGACAAGGCTGCGCTTGATGACCACCAGCGTATCCGCATGGATGACTGGGAACTGCGTGAAGATATTCAGCAGGCATGCCGGGATCTGTGGCCGCTGATCACCACCGAAAACCTGGCGCAAGAAACCGATTATGCGGGATACAAGCTGGAATTTCTTAACCTGTTCGGTTTTGGCCTCGACGAAGTCGATTACGAGGCTGATGTGAACCCCGAAGTCGAATTTGATGTGGTGACTCTGTAATTTGCTGATATAAGAGCAAAAACAGACGTCTGATAAAGTCCTGGCTGAAAAGTCAGGACTTTAACTAATCAGAGCAGTGCCGCCCTGCGTAAAGAATATTCCCTACCGCAATCTATGAAACCTTCCCCTTGTTAAGCCGTTCCCAAAAACAGAACAAGTAGTCTGTGATGCGTGAGAGACGGCGTTGTGGCGATAACATTGGGTGAAAGACGTCGGCACTTGCTACACGAAAATATATTTATGGGTAATGCCTGACGCGCAGAATAAATCATCACATTATAGATATTAATAAATAACGAATAAACTGTTACTATTTTTCATACCATAAACCAGTAGACTTAATAACGACAACTCCTGTACGATGCAATCTGATGTTAGATATATATCACGAAAATTAAGTTGTGAATTAAATTAACGTATATCATCCACACAGGGTATATTAACTAGCACCCATTCATATTCTAAATCATTCAGAATATGAATTAAATGAAGTTACCATTAGATATACAGAGCCTATCCCAATAGGTGTAATTTTACAGTCATGTTGCAACACGGGTGGCCCGGCACAACAGGTTCATAGCCGGAATACGTGAGGAGGACTCGCTTCACACGCCTTTCAGGCTGCTCTGATGGCCGTTCAAACGCCTGCCCAGGTTCAGAATGCCAAATGTAATAGCCCATTGGGATAGACTCTTAATCCTGCTCATGGATCGGAGCTTACTATTATGCATTCAACGCATTTTCATCGGTTTGGTTATTCTGATAATTTATTAACTCCCGCCAACTATATTTCTCGACAGGTTGCCTTCTCTCCAGTTGAGATACCGGCGGCAGAGCCCATGCCACTGGTTTCGGCAATCATTCCATGCCTGAATGAAGAACTTACGCTTGCTATCTGTATTAAGAAAGTAACAGAAGCGTTTACTCGCCTGGATATTCAAGGTGAAATTATCATCGGTGATAATGGCTCAACAGACCAATCCGTTGAAATTGCAAAATCACTGGGTGCCCGAGTTATTCATCAATCCGTCAAAGGTTATGGCGCAGCAATAAGCGCGGCTGCCAGTGCGGCAAAAGGTAAATATCTCATTATGGCTGATGCCGATGACTCCTATGACTGGAGCCAACTAGATATTTTCGTCGATGCACTGGAAAGCGGTGCAGACTTTGTTATGGGTAATCGATTTGCTGGGGGAATAGAACCTGGGGCAATGCCTCCTCTGCATCGCTATCTGGGAAATCCACTGCTTTCCGGCATAGCCAGGCTGCTTTACCACTCACCCATTCGCGATTTCCACTGTGGGATGCGGGCCTTTACCCGCGAAGCATTTCAAAAAATGGCCACTCGTTCTACCGGTATGGAATTTGCCTCTGAAATGATCATTAACGCGCACCGCGCAGGACTCATCATTCATGAAGTGCCGATCAAGCTCTATCCGGACAAACGCAACCGTCCTCCTCATTTACGTTCATTTCGTGACGGCTGGAGACATCTGCGTCTTCTCATCGCTCATGCCCCGGACAGGCTCTATTTGATCCCTGGCTTTACGCTACTACTGCTCGGAGCTATCGGCCTTGCGCTGCTTGCCGCAGGCCCCATAGAAATCAACGGTTACTATTTTGGTATCCATTTCGTTGCCCTGGCGACAATGTCGACGCTTATTGGTCTTATCGCTGTCCTGTTAGGCGTGTTAGCGAAGGTCGCCATCGCCATTAACCACCCGATTGCGGAAAGCCGGGTTATCCCCTGGCTCATGCGCTCGCACCCTCTCGAGTGGCTGGTATTCAGCGGATCTGTGCTTGCCATAGCCGGTTTTTTCGCCGACCTCCTCCTTGCTTTTCACTGGATATTTACCCGTGGCTCAATGGAACAGTCGGTACACATTGTTTTTGCCATCAGTACAGCCTGCATCGCTGGAGTGCTGATGGTCCTGGCCGGATTCGTACTACAGCTCCTGCTGGACAGCCTGAACCGGCATGATTCAGATACCTCACCGCAAGGACCCGGAGCATGAAAAGAAACAGGGCCACCCCTCGAATTTGGCACACTGACTGGCTGTTGTTACGTGCACTGGCGAGACGATTACGCGAGCAAGCAGAACGTCACATTCAGCCAAATACCTTCATGATCGACTTTGGCTGCGGCGATTCCCCCTATGCTGAAATGATGCGTCAGTTGAATATTAACTATTGCGGTGCCGATCTTGATGACAGCGGTACACTCAAAATTGACCCACAGGGACGCATCCCTTTAGCTGATGGTGCCGCAGGAGCCATACTTTCAGTCCAGGTACTGGAACACGTCAGAGATCTTGATGCGTATTGCGCTGAAATTCGGCGTTTGTTAAATGATGATGGTCTCTTGTTACTTTCCACGCACGGAACCTGGCTCTATCATCCTCACCCCGAAGATCACCGCCGCTGGACCCGCACCGGTCTCATATCCGATCTTACCGATCGCGGGTTTGTGGTTGAAGAAGTCGACGCTCTGGTTGGCCCATTGGCTACAACCACCATTATTCGCCTGACAGGTTTTGCGTTTTTCATCCGTCGGCTCCCCCTCATCGGCGGCGTTCTAGCCTCAGGTCTGGCCGTCATGATGAATCTGCGCGCCATGTTCGAAGATTATGTCACGCCGGCGCAAGTACGGCATGACAACGCCTGCGTATTTTTACTTCGTGCCCGGAAAGCACCCCGATGAAAATTCGCACCTCTTTTACTTATCTCTGCATTTCTGGCTGCTGTTTCTTGGGACATAATGCCATCATGATCGTGGCGGATAGTTTATGCGTTGCGCTCTGGTTAGCGATCCTGTTGTCTTTCGCCATCATCGCTACCGTCGGTTATATCCTGCACAGCTTATTCACGTTTAAACAACCGCTTTCATTTGCTGGCTTTGGCCGTTATACCATCAGCATGTTGTTGAATATCCCTCTTGCCTTTGTCAGCACCTGGATTTGGTATCACTGGCTGGAATTTCCGATGACCATCGCTGCGCCGCTAGCTTCGCTCTGCATGCTCGTGCTGAATTTTCTCCTTAGCCGTTGGGCTATCAGCACGTCAGGTCGCAGTAAAGCCATACAAATATGATTAACGTTCCCCTTAATCCGCACTATCAACAGAAGACGTTGTTACTCCATCTCGTGGTTTATCCCCATTCGATGCGTCTGGTGAGGGTCTAGCCAGTGAATATCTTGATGATAAGCCATTTCTACGAGGCACACGGCGGAGGTATTGAACGCGTTGCCGGGCATTTGTGCCGCCAGTTCGCACACCTGGGAGCGACACCGTATTGGGCAGCCAGCGCCAGCGATGCGTTACCTACCGATAATCTCAACATTATCGCGTTACGCTGCGTCGATCCGTTGGAGAAACTCACCGGTCTGCCAATGCCGTTACCTGGCCCTACAGCCATTTGCGCACTTAGCGACGCCGTACGGCGTAGCGACGTGGTGGTGATTCACGATGCGCTCTATGCCACATCAATCCTTGGTATGATGATGGCCAAACTCCACGCGAAGCCCGTCATTCTGATTCAACATATTGCTGCCATTCCTTTCAGATCACCCGTACTGCGTCTGCTTATGCGGCTGGCTAATTTGGTCGTAACACGCCCGATGTTATGGGCCGCCGATGCCAGGGTATTTATTAGCGATACTGTCCGCCACGACCTGCTTGGGACCCCTGCGCGTTATCCGTATAAATTGCTGTTTAACGGGGTTGATAGCACCATTTTCTATCCCCCCGTGACTTCAGTATCCAGTCAAACTCCGCTGGCAAGATACAACCTCCCGCCTTGTGCCCGGCGCATACTATTCGTGGGTCGTTATGTTGAAAAGAAAGGGTTGTCGATACTGCACGCTCTGGCAATAACCAGACCGGAATGCCAGTTTTTACTGGCCGGAAACGGCCCACTTCGCCCCGCAGAATGGGGATTGAGCAACGTTTACGATCTTGGCGTTCAGGCCCCCCGCGCACTGGCAGAGCTTTATCGCTGTGCGGATGTTCTTCTGTTACCGGCCGTCGGAGAAGGCTATCCCCTTGTTATCCAGGAGGCAATGGCTTGTGGATTACCCGTCATCTGTGGTAGCCCGGCTCACAGAGCCGATCCCGTAGCGGCAAGCTGGATACATGGTGTGAACATAGACCTCAACGAGCCACAACGTTCGGCACAGTTCTGCTCTGTCGCAATAGATAACTGCGTGCTCTCCCTCCACGAACGTGAGGCCATGATTTGTTATGCCAGAGAACATTATAGCTGGCGAAAAATGGCGCAGGAAATCATGGAGTTGGTGCTAAATGGAGATGGAGATAAAGCCAATGGCAAAGCCAGAAGATAATAAAATGGATACCTCCGGCACGCTTTTTATTGGCGCCTGCCCGCGCAGGTTAACGCTCCTCCTTAGTGTGAGTATTGCCATTAAAGTTACGCTTATTTTCGTTTTTGCCTGGCATATTCTCTTGATCATGGATGAGTTTGCCCAACTTGGCTACGCCAAGTATTTTGCTAATGGACTATTCGACACGATTCACCCCCCTAAGGCCGTAGGGTTTGCGGTGTTTTATAAACTGGCTCACCTGATTGGCTGGGATGCGGTTTCGATCATTCTCGTCGCGCGGATGCAGACGGCACTCCTCGCTTGTGGAACCCTGCTGCTGGTCTATGCCTGCGCGCGTGCGCTGGGCGAGCAGCGCTTACGGGCGCTTTTTATTATTCTCGTTTTACTCTGTTTTACGAATTTTATGGAGCGCATCTTCCGCACCCGTTCAGAGCCCCTGGCGCTGTTTTTCGCCCTGGCCGCCGTGCTGGTAATTCTGCGCGGCCATACGCTCAACGCAAGAAAGATTTTTATCGCCGGTATCCTGAGCGGACTGGCGTTTTTAGTTACCCAAAAATCAGCGTTCTTCAATCTGGCGCTTGGGCTTGGATTGGTGATTGACGCTACGCTGCGCAAACATTTCATCGATGCTATCGTTCGCGGCTTTTACTTAACCGCCGGTTGGTTACTTCCTGCAATTGCCTATTGCTTTATATTTGGCGGCAGCGACCCGTTACGTATCGCTGAAGGTTTGATCTTCGGTCCGGTAGAAGTGGCGGTATACAGCAGCGAAGCCTATAACGGGATTCGTGTATATGTCTTGCAAACCCTTTTAGACAATACGCTTCTCTATCTGCTCTGTTTTAGCGGCATGATAATGGCATTAAAGCGCTGGAAAACCTTGAATGAAAAAACGCGCATCGCCCTGATTTTTTCATTCGTCATTACCACGTTAGTTTTCACTCATAACCAGCCCTGGCCCTATGTGTTTATTATGGCGCTACCGTTTATATCGCTCTGGTCCCTCGTCCCGCTAGATAGCCTTCTCGCCCAAAACCGCAGGCCAGCCACGAGATTATTTATCCTGGCGGTGACAACAGTAACCCTGGTTTCAAGCTACTGTCTCAATCTCAGCTACCTGAAAATTAACAATGTGCAACAACTTGAACTGGTTACCAGAGCAGAAGCACTACTCAAACCTGACGAAAAGTATTTTGATGGTATAGGGATGCTGCCCAACAGGCTGGAGCCGACGACGCTGTGGCTCGATGCCTGGTATGTTTTAAAGACACGGCGAGAAGGTAAACATTCCGAAGCCTGGCAAGTGCTGACTCAGTCCCCCCCGAAAGTCATTATATGGTCCTACCGGTTGAGTAATATCTATTCTGCTATCGCAGAAGCCATCGACAACAGCTACGTCAAGGTCGCGCCAAATATAAGATTGGCGGGGCGACAACTGCACATTGGCCGTCAGGAGAAATTTAACATACCACTGTCCGGAAGATATCAGTTGTACAGTGATACCGGCACCCCCGTATCAGCACAAATAAACGTGGAAGGGATCACACTCGCCCCGCCGGTTACTTTGTCGGCAGGCGCTAAAACTATCACCTTACTTAATGGTCCGGAGAAGGCGCTATTGTTGCCGGAAGGGAATTATGATGGGTTGTTCAAAGACGGAGATGATAACAAAAAACTGTTTGCCCATACGTATTACCGTTGAGCTTACAAAAAAACAGGAGATAACCCGGTCAGGTCATCTCCTGTTAAGCCGCGGTTAGCCTGCAAGAAAAAAGCGGAATGCCGGGTTATGCGTTTCGTCGTGACATTCATAGCCCAGTTCTTGCAAACGCGTTTCGAAATCCGGTTCGTGATCGCCCAGTTCAAACGCGGCCAGTACGCGGCCATAGTCTGTGCCGTGGCTGCGGTAATGGAACAACGAGATATTCCAGTGAGTCCCCAGCGTATGCAAGAACTTGAGCAGCGCGCCGGGTGATTCCGGAAATTCGAAGCTGAATAAACGTTCCTGTAGCGGTTTCGACGGACGACCGCCAACCATGTAGCGTACGTGCAGCTTCGCCATTTCGTCGTCAGAGAGGTCAACCACGCTGTAGCCACCGTCGCGCAACAGATTCAGGATCTCCGTGCGTTCTTCCATCCCCCTGCTCAACCGGACACCGACGAAAATGCAGGCGTTCTTATCATCGGCAAAGCGATAGTTAAATTCAGTGACTGAGCGACCGCCCAGCAGCTGGCAAAACTTCAGGAAGCTGCCTTTTTCTTCCGGAATGGTCACTGCCAGCAGCGCCTCACGCTGTTCGCCCAGCTCGCAACGCTCGGAAACGTAGCGCAGACCGTGGAAATTGACGTTAGCGCCGGAAAGGATATGCGCCAGACGTTCTCCGCGGATGTTGTGCTGAGCGACGTACTTTTTCATTCCCGCCAGCGCCAGCGCGCCGGAAGGCTCTGCGACTGCGCGAACATCTTCGAACAGGTCTTTCATCGCCGCACATATCGCGTCGCTATCCACGGTGATGATGTCGTCGAGATATTCCTGACACAGACGGAAGGTTTCATCGCCAATGCGTTTTACCGCTACACCTTCGGCAAACAGGCCAACGCGTGGGAGATCGACCGGATGGCCCGCGTCCAGCGCCGCTTTCAGACAGGCGGAGTCTTCCGCCTCCACCGCAATCACTTTGATTTGCGGCATCAATTGCTTAATCAGTACCGCCACGCCCGCCGCCAGACCGCCGCCGCCGACCGGTACAAATACACGATCAAGATGCGCATCCTGCTGCAGCAGTTCCAGCGCCAGCGTCCCCTGACCGGCAATCACCATCGGATGATCGAATGGCGGAACCCAGGTAAAACCCTGTTGCTGCGACAGTTCAATCGCTTTCGCTTTCGCTTCATCAAAGTTTGCGCCATGCAGCAGCACTTCGCCGCCAAACCCGCGAACGGCATCGACTTTGATATCCGCCGTCGCAACAGGCATCACGATCAGCGCCTTCACGCCCAGACGAGCGGAGGAAAACGCCACGCCCTGGGCATGGTTGCCCGCAGAAGCGGTGATCACCCCGTGAGCTTTTTGCGCCTCGGTCAGCCCTGCCATCATCGCGTAAGCGCCTCGAAGCTTGAAGCTGTGAACGGGCTGCCGGTCTTCGCGCTTCACGAGGATCACGTTATCAAGGCGCGATGAGAGCTTTTCCATTTTTTGTAGCGGCGTTACCTGCGCCGCTTCGTATACCGGTGCGCGGAGAACCGCACGCAGATATTCAGCCCCTTCCGGGGCTGCTGACAGAGGTTGTGATTCGGCCATCATCAGCCTCCCAGTTTCGATTTATCGCGGACCGCGCCTTTATCGGCGCTGGTCGCCAGGCTGGCATAGGCGCGCAACGCAAACGACACCTGACGCTGACGATCTTTTGGAGTCCACGCTTTGTCGCCGCGTGCTTCCTGCGCTTCACGACGCGCAGCAATTTCCGCATCGCTCAGTTGCAGTTGAATGCCACGGTTTGGAATATCGATAGCAATCATGTCACCGTCTTCAATGATCGCGATATTGCCGCCGCTGGCCGCTTCCGGTGAAACGTGACCAATGGAGAGGCCAGAGGTGCCTCCAGAGAAACGACCGTCGGTAACCAGTGCGCACGCTTTGCCGAGGCCCATCGACTTGAGGAAGGTGGTCGGGTAGAGCATTTCCTGCATCCCCGGTCCGCCTTTCGGCCCTTCGTAGCGGATCACGACCACATCGCCTGCCACCACTTTGCCGCCGAGGATCGCGTCAACCGCCTCATCCTGGCTTTCATACACTTTGGCCGGGCCAGTGAACTTCAGAATACTGTCATCCACGCCGGCGGTTTTGACGATGCAGCCATTTTCCGCGAAGTTTCCGTAAAGTACCGCCAGACCACCATCTTTGCTGTAGGCATGTTCCAGCGAACGGATACAACCTTCAGCGCGATCGTCATCCAGCGAGTCCCAGCGGCAATCCTGCGAGAACGCTTCTGTAGTACGAATACCCGCAGGGCCTGCGCGGAACATCTGCTTCACGGCGTCATCTTGCGTCACCGTGATGTCATACTGCTCAAGGGTTTGCGGCAACGTCAGCCCCAGCACATTCTTCACGTCCCGGTTCAACAGGCCCGCACGATCCAGCTCGCCCAGAATCCCCAGCACCCCGCCCGCACGGTGAACATCTTCCATGTGGTATTTCTGCGTACTCGGCGCCACTTTGCACAACTGCGGCACTTTACGGGAAAGTTTGTCGATATCACTCATTGTGAAATCGATCTCCGCTTCCTGCGCCGCCGCCAATAAGTGCAGAACGGTATTGGTGGAACCGCCCATCGCGATATCCAGCGTCATGGCGTTCTCAAACGCGGCCTTGCTGGCTATGCTGCGCGGCAGCGCGGAGGCGTCATCCTGCTCGTAGTAACGTTTAGTCAGCTCAACAATGCGTTTACCGGCATTGAGGAACAACTGTTTACGGTCGGCGTGAGTCGCCAACAGCGAACCGTTACCCGGCTGTGACAGGCCCAACGCTTCGGTCAGACAGTTCATCGAGTTCGCGGTAAACATCCCGGAACAGGAGCCACAGGTCGGACAGGCGGAACGTTCAACCTGATTACTCTGATCGTCAGAGACTTTCGGGTCCGCGCCCTGGATCATGGCATCGACCAGATCGAGCTTGATGATTTTATCAGACAGCTTGGTTTTCCCGGCTTCCATCGGACCGCCGGAAACGAAGATCACCGGAATGTTCAGACGCAGGGAAGCCATCAGCATCCCTGGGGTGATTTTGTCGCAGTTGGAGATACAGACCATTGCATCGGCACAATGGGCATTCACCATGTACTCCACCGAATCAGCGATCAGCTCGCGCGACGGCAGTGAATAAAGCATGCCCCCGTGACCCATAGCGATACCATCATCCACGGCAATGGTATTGAACTCTTTCGCCACGCCGCCGGACGCTTCAATCTGTTCAGCGACCAGTTTACCGAGATCGCGCAGGTGCACGTGTCCTGGCACAAACTGGGTGAATGAGTTCACGACGGCAATGATCGGTTTGCCAAAATCGGCATCCGTCATTCCGGTTGCGCGCCACAGCGCGCGGGCTCCTGCCATATTGCGGCCATGAGTGGTGGTAGCGGAACGGTACTTAGGCATGCGTTATTTACTCCTGGTGTCTGTAAAACGGGACGGTGCGTGCCGTCCCATTTATCTTTAATTATGAATTTACCTGATCCAACCAGCCCCATTTGTCCTCGGTTTCACCGGTAAACAGGCCGAAGAACGCTTGCTGGATGCGTTTGGTGACTGGACCACAGCGGCCTTCTCCCACCTGAATGCCGTCAACGCTGCGAACCGGGGTGATTTCCGCCGCGGTACCAGACATGAAGACTTCATCCGCCAGATACAGGGATTCGCGGGACAGAACCTGCTCGCGCACTTCAATACCCAGTTCTTTCGCCAGTTTAATGATGGCGTCACGGGTGATCCCCGGCAACGCGGAAGAGGTAAACGGCGGGGTAAACAGCACACCGTCTTTCACTTCAAACAGGTTTTCACCAGCGCCTTCGGAGATGTAACCATTCACATCCAGCGCAATACCTTCCTGATAGCCATGACGACGTGCTTCGCTACCCACCAGAAGTGACGAAAGGTAGTTACCACCCGCTTTTGCGGCGGTCGGGATAGTGTTAGGTGCGGCACGGTTCCACGAGGAAACCATAGCATCGATCCCTTGTTCCAGCGCTTCAGCACCCAGGTACGCGCCCCACGGGAACGCAGCGATAATGACGTCGGTGGTGTATCCCGGAGGCGGGTTCACGCCCATGCCTACATCGCCAACAAACACCAGCGGGCGAATATAAGCACTGGTCAGGTTGTTTTTACGGATCACCTCACGACAGGCTTCCATCAACTCATCCACGCTCTGAGAGACCGGGAAACGATAAATTTTGGCTGAGTCATGCAGGCGTTGCATATGTTCACGATGACGGAACACCACCGGGCCTTTGTGCGAGTCATAGCAACGGATGCCTTCAAAGACAGACGTACCGTAGTGCAGCGCGTGGGACATCACGTGAACTTTCGCGTCTTCCCAACGAACCATCTCGCCATTGAACCAAATGTAATCAGCTTTTTTCGTCGTCATTTCTTCTTCCTGTCACGCTTACGCGCGGATTTGTTGTGATGTTGTTGTGCTCTGGCAGATGGCAACATGTGCCACATCCACCAGCTTACTTAACTGACTAAACAGTAAGTCGACCGACCGTGGACTGGCAACGGTCAATTCGATATTTATATTCTGCGCGTCACGGGCGGCTTCCATATTCATGGCACATACCTGAAAACCACGGTGGCGTACCACACGTAAAACACGTTCCAGCGTTTCCGGGTTAAAGCGAGCCTCTACGGCGACCTGATGTTGCATCATGATAATTTCTCCAGCATTTCAGCGTTGCTGGCGCCAGGCGGCACCAGTGGCCAGACATTCTCAAGTTCGTCGATTGAGACATGAAGCAGGTATGGCCCGTCGCTGTTCAGCAGGGTATCGAGCGCCGCTTCAACCTGGTCTTTTCGGGTGATGTGTTGGCCAGGGATGCCGAAGGCGCTGGCTAACGTGAGGAAATCTGGGTTATCGGTTAAGGTGGTTTCGCTATATCGTTCCTGGAAAAACAGCTGCTGCCATTGTCGAACCATACCTAACCGTTGGTTATCCAGTAAAACTATCTTCAACGGTAACTGCTTACGTTTTACGGTGCCCAGCTCCTGAACATTCATCATGAAGGAGCCGTCACCGGAGATACAGATAACGGTGTCGTCCGGTCGCGCAACCTGCGCCCCAACGGCAGCCGGTAAACCAAAGCCCATCGTACCTAAGCCGCTGGAGGTGATGAAATTCTCCGGGCGACTGTAGGTCATATGTTGTGCAGACCACATCTGATGCTGACCGACATCCGTCGTTACAACACAGTTGGCAGGCTTACGTTCCGACAGCTGTTTCAGCAGCAGCGGCGCGTAGATGGCCTCCCCCGGATGATCGTAGCGCCAGGTGTGGTCAGTACGCAGTTCCGCATTACGCTGACGCCATTCATCGATGTCGACCGGTTGTTGCAGCGCAGGCAGCAGCGCATTCAAATCGCCCTGTAAGGTGACATGCGCCCGACGCAGTTTGTTCAGTTCAGCCGGATCGATATCCATGTGGATAACACTGGCATGGGGTGCGAAGGTGTCCAGTTTTCCGGTCACCCGGTCATCAAAACGTGCACCTACGGCAATCAACAAATCACATTCCTGCACGGCAAAATTCGCGGCTTTGGTGCCATGCATGCCCAGCATCCCCAGATAGTAGGGATAATCCGCCTCAACAGCCCCCAGCCCTTTCAGCGTGCAGGTCACCGGCATTTGCGTTACCGCAATAAACTCACGCAGCGCCGGAACCGCCTGCGCTATCCCTACGCCACCTCCCACATACAGCATCGGTTTTTGCGCCTGAGCCAGCATGTTACGCGCCTGCTCAACGTCAGCCTGAGGGAAAACAGCCGCGTTTTCGACGGTCGTGAAATACGGTTCCAGCGCCCCGCTGGCTAACTGGATATCTTTCGGGATATCAACCAGAACCGGACCCGGACGACCCGTGTTAGCGACCTCAAACGCCTCCGCCATGATGCGTGGCAGCTCTTCCAGTGACTGCACCAGGAAACTGTGCTTGGTGCAGGCCAACGACAACCCCAGTACGTCCACTTCCTGAAACGCATCAGTGCCGATAAACGGCGCAGCAACCTGCCCGGTGATCGCGACAACAGGGACCGAATCTAACAGCGCATCTGCAAGTCCGGTGATCAGGTTGGTTGCCCCCGGACCAGAAGTAGCGATGCAGACCCCCGTTTTACCGGTAGAACGGGCATAGCCAATGGCTGCGATCGCGGCCCCCTGTTCGTGTCGGCACAGCAGGTGTTCCACGCCACCGTCGTACAAAGCATCGTAGACCGGCATAATTGCGCCACCGGGATAGCCGAATACGGTGTCGACCCCCTGTGCACGCAACGCATGTACCACCCACTGTGCTCCATTCATAGTTAGTTCCCCGTCATAAATCTGAAGAAACAGAATTTTATGCTGTTATTCATTTTCTGCTCCTCTGTTGTGTTTTTAAGGTCAAAAAAAACCCCCGGACCTTTCGGTGCGGGGGTCTTAGTTCGTTAAGGCTTGATTTTTAAGCCTTTCCTCGTCCAAGTGCAGCCCCGCACGGTGGGATAATAATCACCACCACGCTAATCACGACCAGGCTAATCACTCGTAGAAGGGCTGTCATTTTTGTCTTTTCTGGCATCTTGTTCGAAGGAATGCCTAAAGAGTTACCATAGATTTCGCCAATAGCACAAGATTTTTTTCTTTTCATTTTTCTGACTCAGCTAATTCATTAACGAAAACCCCTTGTTTTATATACAAAAACCAGGAATTGAAAAAAATTAACTTTCTGAACGGAAGTAAACCCCTTTTTCATAACATCGCAGGAGAGGAAAACGGATTGCGAGCGCCCTTCCAAAAAAAGCGAACACGTAAACTAATTGCATTAAAAGTGCGGAATCTTCTGCGAATAAACATTATTTAGCAATGATCTTGCAGAGAGGAAATTAGACATAATAGTGGCATCTGGAGGGGCTATGTCACTGTCAATTGTTCATACACGCGCTGCGCTGGGTGTCAATGCACCGGCGATTACTATCGAAGTGCATATCAGCAACGGTTTACCCGGTTTAACATTGGTGGGGTTACCAGAAACGACCGTCAAAGAGGCGCGCGACCGGGTACGCAGCGCGATCATTAATAGCGGATATGACTTTCCCGCAAAGAAAATCACCATCAATCTCGCCCCTGCCGATCTTCCCAAAGAGGGCGGGAGATATGATTTACCTATTGCTGTAGCGCTTCTGGTTGCCTCTGAGCAGCTTATAACCCATAAACTCGACCAATATGAGTTAGTGGGTGAATTAGCGCTTACAGGTGCGTTACGCGGCGTTCCCGGCGCCATATCCAGCGCAACCGAGGCGATACGGGTGGGAAGGGGCATTATCGTGGCAAAAGAGAACGAAAACGAAGTCGGGCTGATTGAGGGTGAAGGATGTCTGGTTGCCGATCATCTACAAGCTGTCTGTGCCTTCCTGGAAGGAAAACATGACCTTAGCCATCCTGTTGTTAACAACGACACTATCAGTGTGTCATCTGATGATCTCAGCGATATTATTGGTCAGGAGCAAGGGAAGCGCAGCCTTGAGATCACCGCCGCAGGTGGCCACAATCTGCTATTAGTTGGCCCACCGGGTACGGGGAAAACGATGCTTGCCAACCGTCTTAATGGCCTGTTACCGGCATTAAGTAACGAAGAAGCACTGGAAAGCGCCGCTATCCTCAGTCTGGTTAACTCGACCAGCGTGCAAAAGTTATGGAAACAACGACCTTTTCGCTCACCACACCACAGCGCATCCCTGACCGCCATGGTTGGTGGCGGCACTATCCCCGCACCAGGCGAAATTTCTTTGGCACACAACGGCATACTGTTTCTTGATGAGCTGCCTGAGTTTGAACGACGCACATTAGATGCTCTACGTGAACCGATAGAGTCTGGTCAGATCCACCTTTCGCGTACGCGCGCTAAGATCACCTATCCTGCGCGCTTTCAATTGGTAGCGGCAATGAATCCCAGTCCCACCGGTCATTATCAGGGCAACCATAACCGCAATACACCTGAACAGACATTACGCTATCTCAGTCGGCTATCGGGCCCCTTTCTGGACCGCTTTGATCTTTCTCTTGAGATCCCTCTCCCACCACCAGGCATACTCAGCCAGCCCGGTGTAAAGGGAGAAAACAGCTTTACGGTTAAACATCGGGTCATTGCTGCGCGGGAACGTCAGCATAAACGCCAGGGCAAATTGAATGCGCACCTGCAAAACAGGGAGATACGCGAACATTGTCCGTTAGCGGATGAAGACGCGCAGTGGCTTGAAGAGACACTCATCCATCTTGGATTGTCTATACGCGCCTGGCAGCGATTATTAAAGGTATCGAGGACTATTGCCGATCTCGCGCAAGCCGAACACATTTCACGAAGACACTTGCAGGAAGCGGTCAGTTACCGGGCGATAGATCGATTGCTTGCTCACCTGCAGAAACAACTGACATAAAAAAAGGGCCTTCGCCCTTTTTTTATTAGTCATCAGACTCTGTGTAGTCCTCAGCACCTTCCATCTGCGGTTTACCGCCGGACAGGGTATGGAAACGTTTTGGACGCTTGATACGCGTCATATATTTGGACCAGACGCGTTCCGCTTCGGTCACTGGCTCACGTTCACCACGACATACCGCAACAAAGAGCTTCTCTTCTTCGGTAACCGGCTCGCGTTTTCCGAGATCCAGCTCGTTGAAGGCATAACCGTGACGTTCAAGCAGTTGCGCCTCTTTGATAGTGAAATCACCATGACGAGAGAATCCGCGTGGATAATATTTGTTGTCGAAATATCGATTAGTCGTCGTAAAGCTTTCCGCCATCCTGCACGCTCCTAATTCTTTGGCCGATCTATTTATGGCGCGGAGTATTAGTTACGCTTGACAGAGTGTAAAACAAAACATTTAAATCATAACGACAAATAATTTTGCGGAGAGCACTGTGGATACGGAATTGTTAAAAACTTTCCTGGAAGTTAGCCGAACGCGCCACTTTGGCCGGGCTGCGGAAGCGCTCTACCTGACTCAGTCGGCGGTAAGCTTTCGCATCAGACAGTTGGAAAACCAACTGGGTGTGAATCTTTTTACCCGCCACAGAAATAATATCCGTTTAACGGCGGCCGGCGAGAAGCTTCTGCCCTATGCGGAAACGCTAATGAATACATGGCAGGCAGCACGTAAAGAGGTCGCCCATACATCCAGACATAATGAATTTTCAATCGGTGCCAGCGCCTCCCTGTGGGAGTGCATGCTCAACGGCTGGTTGGGACGCTTGTATCAGTCACAAGAGCCCCAGAACGGCCTGCAATTCGAAGCCCGTATTGCGCAGCGCCAGTCCCTGGTAAAACAGTTGCATGAACGTCAGCTTGATCTGCTTATCACTACAGAAGCCCCAAAAATGGATGAATTTAGCAGTCAATTACTGGGGTATTTTACCCTGGCGTTATATTGCGCCAGCCCCTCAACGATGAAAGAGGCTCTGAATTATCTGCGCCTGGAGTGGGGGCCAGACTTTCAACAGAACGAAGTGGGATTGATTGCTGCCGATGAAGTCCCGGTACTCACCACCAGTTCTGCTGAACTGGCCAGACAGCAACTTCATGCTCTGAACGGCTGCACATGGTTACCCACACGTTGGGCAAAAGAGAAAGGAGGTTTGCATACTGTTGCAGACAGCGCAACGCTTTCGCGTCCGTTATACGCTATTTGGCTGCAAAATAGTGATAAACATGTACTGATCAAAGATCTTCTAAAGATAGATGTACTGGGAGAATAAGCAGAAATGAGATTGGCAAGGATGCCAGAAAAGGAAGAGATCGGTATCTGGAGGCGAGTTTTACAGACAAAAAAAATCCTTAGCAGATGCTAAGGATTATTTTCTGGCAGGGGCGGAGAGACTCGAACTCCCAACACCCGGTTTTGGAGACCGGTGCTCTACCAATTGAACTACGCCCCTAATTAGGGTGGCGGAACGGACGGGACTCGAACCCGCGACCCCCTGCGTGACAGGCAGGTATTCTAACCAACTGAACTACCGCTCCACCGAATTTTTCTACAACTACTGATTTTTACATCAGCTTACTGCTTAATTTGATGCCTGGCAGTTCCCTACTCTCGCATGGGGAGACCCCACACTACCATCGGCGCTACGGCGTTTCACTTCTGAGTTCGGCATGGGGTCAGGTGGGACCACCGCGCTACAGCCGCCAGGCAAAT
>NZ_JBFWLF010000015.1:0-29081 GCF_050252275.1 Citrobacter sp.
CCAAATCGAATCCATCCATCACGATGTACATCAGCGTGGCGAAAACGATGATAACGAACCAGATTACCGATAAATCAATACCCATTAGCGGTGTGCCTCATGTTGAGAATCGAGGACGGCAGCAGACAGTGGTCTGGCAGGCGTGCCGGTAGGCGGCGTCGGGGAAATCGTGTCCAGCGGTCCTTTGCGGATGAGGCGGATCATGTAACTGTAGCCCACGCCGAAGACGGCGCTATAGACGACAAAGAACGCCAGCAGAGAAATACTCATGTGCAGGTCGCCGTGAGCGGAGACCGCATCCGCCGTGCGTTGCAACCCGTAGACGACCCACGGCTGGCGGCCCACCTCCGTCGTGACCCAGCCGGCCAGAATGGCTATCAATCCTGACGGTCCCATCCATAAGGCGAAGCGCAGAAACGGTCGCGACGTATAAAGACGCTGCCGGTAGCGTAACCACAGAGCGCAAACACCTAGCAGGATCATGAGCATACCCAGCCCCGCCATAATACGAAACGACCAGAAGACCATCGTCGAATTGGGGCGATCCTCTTTCGCAAACTCTTTAAGCGCCGGGACCTGTTTATCCAGGCTGTGAGTCAGGATCAGGCTACCCAGCGCCGGGATCGCCAGACCATAGCGGGTTCGTTCCTGTTCCATATCCGGCCAGCCGAACAGCAGCAGCGGCGTCGGTTCTCCTGGCGGATTTTCCCAGTGGCCTTCAATGGCGGCAATTTTGGCTGGCTGGTGTTTGAGGGTATTCAGACCGTGCATGTCGCCAATGAGCGCCTGTAACGGTGCGACAATCAGCGTCATCCACAGCGCCATCGAAAACATGGCGCGAATAGCGGGCGTCGCGTTGCCACGCAGTAAATGCCAGGCCGCAGAGGCCCCAATAAATAACGCGCTACTGAGAAACGCCGCCACCGACATATGCAATAAGCGATAAGGGAACGACGGGTTGAAAATGACGGCGAACCAATCCACCGGCACGACCTGGCCGTTGACAATCTCATAGCCCTGCGGCGTCTGCATCCAGCTGTTGGAGGCGAGGATCCAGAAGGTGGAAATAATCGTGCCCAGAGCGACCATACAGGTGGAGAAAAAGTGTAATCCGGGGCCAACCTTGTTCCAGCCAAACAGCATCACACCGAGGAACCCGGCTTCGAGGAAGAAGGCGGTGAGCACCTCATAGGTCAGTAATGGCCCAGTGATACTGCCAGCGAACTCGGAAAACCCGCTCCAGTTGGTGCCAAACTGATAGGCCATCACCAGGCCAGACACCACGCCCATGCCAAAGTTAACGGCGAAAATTTTTGACCAGAACTGATATAGCGAGCGCCAGACAGGATTTTTGCTTTTCAGCCAAAGACCTTCCAGCACCGCAAGATAGCTGGCAAGACCAATGGTGATCGCCGGAAAAATAATGTGGAAGGAAACCGTAAAGGCGAACTGGATCCTTGCCAGATGAAACGCATCAAGACCAGACATGCATTGCTCCGCACTAAAAATTGATTCAGCGCAATTCTAGGCCGGGAAGGGTTTCAGTGGCAGAAACAGAACGGTTCTATTTAACCATAACAGTTGCGTGAATGTTACAAATTGCATCTGTTGATATAAATTCTGGAATCTGCCTTCCCGAATTGATACGAGCGGCTCTACACGACGGGCATTTTTCTGTATTTTCCTTTTATCAGGCGAGAAAAGTAAGCATAAATGTTTACTTTCCCGTTCGTCTCGTTCCTGCGCCAGAAGGTGGCTATGTGGTTTCGTTTCCGGATATTCCGGAAGCGCTCACCCAGGGTGAGACCCGCCAGCAATCCCTTGATACCGCTCTGGAAGCGTTAGTCACCGCTTTTGAATTCTATTTCGAAGATAGTCAGTCTGTCCCGTTACCTTCGCCGGTGAAGGAAGGTGACGACTTTGTTGAGGTCCCGCTCAGCGTCGCGTCAAAAGTCCTTTTGCTCAACGCTTTCCTGGCGTCAAAAATCAGCCAGCAAGAGCTGGCGAAACGCATTGGCAGACCGAAACAGGAAATTACCCGCCTGTTCGACTTACGACACGCAACAAAAATTGATGCGGTGCAGACGGCGGCGCGCGCGCTCGGCAAAGAACTGTCGCTTACGCTGTCGTAAACCATAACAGTTCTTAGGATGTTGAGTATTTAATTCACTGATATACACTGCAAGGATCACCTGCCACGGATCCACGAGTGAATAACAATGAAAAAGTACCAGCGTCTGGCTGAACAACTCTGCGAACAGATTGCCTCTGGGGTCTGGCAACCTGGCGATCGCCTGCCGTCGCTGCGTGAGCAGGTGGTCAGCAGCGGGATGAGCTTTATGACCGTCGGGCATGCCTATCAGCTGCTGGAAAGTCAGGGGCGGATCATTGCGCGCCCGCAGTCTGGTTATTATGTCGCGCCGCGCCCGGTTCACCAGCCAACGGTGCAACCGGCCCAGGTGATGCGCGACGAAGCGGTGGATATCAACACTTATATTTTCGAGATGCTACAGGCCAGCCGGGATGCGTCGGTGATGCCGTTTGCTTCTGCATTTCCCGATCCGCGTTTATTTCCCCTCCAGCAACTGAACCGTTCTCTGGCACAGGTGAGCAGAACAGCAACCGCGATGAGCGTAATTGAGAATCTGCCGCCGGGTAACGCGGAACTACGCCACGCCATTGCCCGTCGCTACGCCTTACAGGGCATTACCGTCTCGCCGGATGAAATCGTCATCACCGCCGGGGCGCTGGAGGCGCTCAACCTGAGCCTGCAAGCGGTGACTAAACCCGGTGACTGGGTGATTGTCGAAAACCCCTGTTTTTATGGCGCGTTACAGGCGCTGGAACGACTGCGGCTTAAAGCGCTGTCGGTTGCCACTGACGTGAAGGAGGGGATCGATCTCGCGGCGCTGGAGCAGGCGTTGCAGGCGTATCCGGTTAAAGCATGCTGGCTGATGACCAACAGCCAGAACCCGCTTGGCTTTACCCTCAGTCCGGAGAAAAAAGCGCGTCTGGTTGAGATACTCGATCGTCATAATGTGATGTTGATTGAAGATGACGTTTACAGCGAACTCTATTTTGGCCGGGAGAAACCGCTACCGGCCAAAGCGTGGGATCGGGCCGACAAGGTGCTGCATTGTTCGTCATTCTCCAAGTGTCTGGTACCGGGTTTTCGCATCGGTTGGGTCGCCGCAGGAAAACACGCCCGCCAAATCCAGCGTTTACAACTGATGAGCACACTTTCCACCAGTTCCCCGATGCAACTGGCGCTGGTCGATTATCTCTCAACGCGCCGTTATGACGCCCATCTGCGCCGCCTGCGTCGTCAACTGGCAGAACGTAAACAACAGGCCTGGCAAACGCTGCTGCGCCATCTCCCCGCCGAAGTGAAAATACATCACAACAACAGCGGCTATTTTCTCTGGCTGGAACTGCCGGAATCACTGGATGCGGGCGAACTGACCGCACAGGCGTTGGCCCACCACATCAGCATCGCGCCTGGAAAAATGTTCTCGACCTCAGACACCTGGAAACGCTTTTTCCGCTTCAATACCGCATGGGGTTGGGGGGAACGTGAAGAGGCCGCGGTAAAACAACTGGGGCAACTCATTCGCGCGCAGATGAAATAAAACGTGCGCGCGATTCAATATAAAAGAATGGCGCGTTCTTATTTAGAAAATATCAGCAAAAACCGTACGACGTTATTTCCCGTAGACCATCATAGGAAATATCAATAGCTTTTGTTTTTCCTCCTCGTCAGCTAACCCCTTGTCTATACTCCAGAAGATAGCCACACAACGCCGCAGTCCGGGGCGTAATGCGCGTTATGTCACAACCTGATTAAATTTCCTCATGCCGGGAGGTGCGCTGACGGCGCGCCGACTACTTTTAGGAAAGGACATATATTTACGGCAAGGCTGCCGCTCAATATTTTGCGACAGGAGTAAGATCTTATGAGCAAGAAATTTGCCCGCAGCAGCCTGTGCGCGCTCAGTATGACGCTGATGACCGCGCACGCCGCCGAACCCCCCACCACGTTAGGTCAGACTGAAGGTCGCCTGGATATTATCGCCTGGCCGGGTTATATCGAACGCGGTCAGACCGATAAACAGTACGACTGGGTAACACAATTCGAAAAAGAGACCGGCTGTGCGGTTAACGTCAAAACGGCGGCGACATCGGATGAGATGGTCAGCCTGATGGCGAAAGGGGGCTACGATCTGGTCACGGCCTCAGGTGATGCTTCGCTGCGTCTGATCATGGGGAAACGCGTGCAGCCGATCAATACGGCGCTCATCCCGAACTGGAAAAACGTCGATCCTCGCGTGGTCAAAGGCGACTGGTTTAACGTGGCGGGCAAAGTCTACGGTACGCCGTATCAGTGGGGGCCGAACCTGCTGATGTACAACACGCAAACCTTCCCGACGCCACCAGATAGCTGGAGCGTGGTGTTCGTCGAACAAAACCTCCCGGACGGAAAAACCAACAAAGGCCGCGTTCAGGCCTATGACGGACCTATTTACATTGCCGATGCGGCGCTGTTCGTGAAAGCCACCCAGCCACAACTGGGGATCTCGGACCCGTATCAACTCACCGAAGAACAATACCAGGCGGTGCTGAAAGTGCTGCGCGCACAACAACCGTTGATTCACCGCTACTGGCACGACACCACGGTGCAAATGAGCGATTTCAAAAATGAGGGCGTCGTGGCCTCGAGCGCCTGGCCGTATCAGGCGAACGCGCTGAAAGGTGAAGGACAACACATTGGCACAGTGTTCCCGAAAGAGGGCGTCACCGGTTGGGCTGATACCACCATGTTGCACAGTGAAGCCAAACACCCGGTTTGCGCCTATAAGTGGATGAACTGGTCGCTGACGCCAAAAGTTCAGGGTGATGTAGCCGCCTGGTTTGGATCGCTGCCGGTGGTCACCGAAGGCTGTAAAGCCAGCACGTTGCTGGGCGATAAAGGCTGCGAAACCAATGGTTACCGCTATTTTGACAAAATCGCCTTCTGGAAAACGCCTGTTGCTGAAGGCGGTAAATTCGTGCCGTACAGTCGCTGGACGCAGGATTACATCGCCATCATGGGCGGTCGTTAACGTCACTGGGGTGATTTATGACGTACGCAGTGGAGTTTGACAACGTCTCGCGCCTGTATGGTGACGTGCGGGCGGTCGATGGCGTCAGTATTGCGATTAAAGACGGGGAATTTTTCTCTATGCTGGGGCCATCTGGCTCCGGCAAAACCACCTGCCTGCGCCTGATTGCCGGTTTTGAGCAGCTTTCGGGCGGATCGATTACTATCTTTGGCAAGCCTGCCAGCGATTTGCCGCCCTGGGAGCGGGATGTGAACACCGTGTTCCAGGACTATGCGTTGTTTCCGCACATGTCGATTCTCGACAATGTCGCCTATGGGCTGATGGTCAAAGGCATTGATAAAAAACAGCGTCATGCCCAGGCTCGCGAGGCGCTGGAGAAGGTGGCGCTGGGGTTCGTCTTTGAGCGCAAGCCGTCACAGCTTTCCGGCGGTCAGCGTCAACGGGTGGCGATCGCCCGAGCGTTGGTCAACGAACCGCGTGTGCTGTTGCTGGATGAACCGCTCGGTGCGCTGGATCTGAAACTGCGCGAGCAGATGCAACTGGAGTTGAAAAAACTCCAGCAGTCGCTGGGGATCACGTTTATCTTCGTCACGCACGATCAGGGCGAAGCGCTGTCGATGTCCGATCGTGTGGCGGTATTTAACAACGGGCGTATTGAACAGGTGGATTCACCGCGTGAGTTATACATGCGACCGCGCACGCCGTTTGTTGCGGGCTTCGTCGGGACATCGAACGTCTTTGATCCGGCGATGGCCTCGAAGGTATGCGGGATGACGGGCAGCTTCTCGCTGCGCCCGGAACATATCCGGCTCAATGTTCCTGGCGAGATTCAGGCGCAGGGGGTGATTCAGGCGGTGCAGTATCAGGGCGCCGCCACCCGTTTTGAGCTAAAGCTTTCCGGCGGTGAAAAGCTGCTGGTCAGTCAGGCTAATCAGACGGGAGAACCCTTTGCGACCACGCTTGCGCCCGGTCAGCCGGCGATGGTCTCCTGGCCGCGCGAGGTCATGGTACCGCTGGTCGAGGAGAGGTGAATGGCAATGAACGTGCTCTCCACGCCTTCACGGCCAGGTGGCTTGAGTAAACTCACCGGTTTTTTCTGGCGTTATCCCGGGTTGGGACTGTTTTTGCTGTTGCTTGGTCCGCTGATGTGGTTTGGTATTGTCTACTTCGGCTCGCTACTGACGCTGCTGTGGCAGGGATTTTACACCTTTGACGACTTCACCATGTCGGTGACGCCGGACCTGACGCTTGCCAATCTTCGTGCGCTGTTTAATCCCGCCAATTACGACATCATTTTACGCACGCTGACGATGGCGATCGCGGTGACGATATCCAGTGCGATTCTGGCGTTTCCGATGGCGTGGTACATGGCGCGCTATACCCGCGGCAAGATGAAAGCATTTTTCTATATCGCGGTCATGCTGCCGATGTGGGCGAGTTATATCGTCAAAGCCTATGCCTGGACGCTGCTGCTGGCAAAAGATGGCGTGGCGCAATGGTTTCTGAACCATCTTGGTTTAGAACCTTTACTGACCAGTCTGCTGACGCTGCCAGCCGTGGGAGGAAACACGCTCTCAACGTCGGGATTAGGGCGCTTTATGGTGTTCGTCTACATCTGGCTGCCGTTCATGATCCTGCCGGTTCAGGCCGCGCTGGAGCGGTTGCCGCCGTCGCTGTTACAGGCGTCTGCCGATTTGGGCGCGCGTCCACGACAGACCTTCCGTTATGTGGTTCTGCCGCTGGCGATCCCCGGAATTGCCGCCGGTTCGATCTTCACCTTTTCCTTGACGCTGGGCGATTTCATCGTGCCGCAGTTGGTGGGACCGCCGGGGTATTTCATCGGCAACATGGTCTATTCGCAGCAGGGGGCGATTGGCAACATGCCAATGGCGGCGGCGTTTACGCTGGTACCGATCGTGTTGATAGCCCTTTATCTGGCGTTCGTGAAACGTCTGGGAGCGTTTGATGCACTCTGAGCGCGCACCGTTTTTCCTCAAACTGGCGGCCTGGGGCGGGGTTGTTTTCCTGCACTTTCCCATTCTGATCATCGCCGCCTATGCGTTTAATAGCGAGGACGCGGCCTTTAGCTTTCCCCCGCAGGGACTGACGCTGCGCTGGTTTAGCGTTGCGGCACAGCGGAGCGATATTCTGGATGCCGTGACGTTGTCACTAAAAATCGCCGCGTTATCGACGGCGATTGCGTTGGTGCTTGGCACACTGGCAGCGGCGGCGCTCTGGCGGCGTGATTTCTTCGGCAAAAACGCCATCTCGCTGTTGCTGCTGTTACCGATCGCCTTACCGGGGATTGTCACCGGTCTGGCGCTACTGACCGCGTTTAAGACGGTCAATCTCGATCCGGGTTTTTTCACCATTGTGGTCGGTCACGCGACGTTCTGCGTGGTGGTGGTATTTAACAACGTGATAGCCCGCTTTCGTCGTACTTCATGGAGTCTGGTAGAGGCTTCTATGGATCTTGGCGCGAATGGCTGGCAAACCTTCCGCTATGTCGTGCTGCCGAATCTGGGTTCGGCGTTGCTGGCGGGGGGAATGCTGGCGTTCGCGCTGTCATTCGATGAAATCATCGTCACGACCTTTACTGCCGGTCATGAACGGACGCTGCCGCTGTGGTTGCTCAATCAGTTAGGGCGACCGCGTGACGTACCGGTGACAAACGTCGTGGCACTGCTGGTTATGCTGGTCACAACCATTCCGATTCTGGGGGCGTGGTGGCTCACGCGTGAAGGCGACAGCGTCGCCGGAAATGGTCAATAAACAACGATATGGGAAAATGCTATGCAACATCAATTACTGATTAACGGCGAGCTGGTCAAGGGTGAAGGTGAAAAGCAGCCCGTCTATAACCCTGCCACCGGCGAGGTGCTGCTGGAAATTGCAGAAGCGTCTCCCGCTCAGGTGGATGCGGCCGTCCTCGCCGCCGATCGTGCGTTTAGCGAATGGGGACAGACAACCCCGAAAGTGCGCAGTGAACTGCTGCTGAAGCTGGCGGATGTTATTGAGCAAAATGCGCATGAGTTTGCTGAACTGGAATCGCGCAACTGTGGTAAACCGCTGCATTGTGCGCTCAATGATGAGATCCCGGCGATTGTCGATGTGTTTCGCTTTTTCGCCGGTGCCGCCCGCTGTCTGAACGGTCTGGCGGCGGGGGAATATCTGGAGGGCCATACCTCGATGATTCGCCGCGACCCGGTTGGCGTGGTGGCCTCCATTGCGCCGTGGAACTATCCGCTGATGATGGCGGCATGGAAACTGGCCCCCGCGCTGGCTGCCGGTAATTGCGTGGTGATCAAACCTTCGGAAATCACGCCGCTGACCGCGCTGAAGCTGGCGGAATATGCCAAAGATATCTTCCCGCCGGGTGTGCTCAATGTGCTGTTTGGCAGAGGCAAAACGGTTGGCGATCCGCTGACCGGGCACAAGAAGGTGCGTATGGTCTCGTTAACCGGCTCCATCGCGACCGGTGAGCACATTATCAGCCATACTGCGCCGTCGATTAAGCGCACGCATATGGAACTGGGCGGTAAAGCGCCGGTGATTGTGTTTGATGATGCCGATGTGGATGCGGTGGTGGAAGGTGTGCGCACCTTCGGCTTTTACAATGCCGGTCAGGACTGTACCGCCGCCTGTCGCCTCTACGCGCAGAAGGGTATTTACGACGCGCTGGTGGAGAAACTGGGGGCTGCCGTAGCCAGCCTGAAAACCGGCGCACCGGAGGAGGAATCGACCGAGCTGGGGCCGCTGAGTTCACTGGCGCATCTGGAGCGCGTCACTAAAGCTGTTGAGGAGGCCAAAGCGCTGGGACATATCAACGTGGTCACCGGTGGAAAAAAAGTAGAGGGGCCTGGCTATTACTTTGCCCCGACGCTGCTGGCAGGGGCTAAACAGGAAGATGCAATTGTCCAGCGAGAAGTGTTTGGTCCGGTGGTCAGTGTGACCATCTTCGAGGATGAAGAGCAGGTGCTGGAGTGGGCCAATGATTCGCAATATGGCCTCGCGTCGTCGGTCTGGACGCGCGACGTCGGACGCGCTCACCGGGTCAGCGCGCGTCTGCAGTACGGTTGTACGTGGGTTAACACCCATTTCATGCTGGTGAGCGAAATGCCGCACGGCGGGCAGAAACTGTCCGGTTATGGCAAAGATATGTCACTTTATGGGCTGGAGGATTACACCGTGATCCGCCACGTAATGGTTAAACATTAAGGGTAATTTACGCCCGAAAGGTGGCGTGGGAAGATGATCACTCGAAGGCAGAGAGAAATATTCTCTCTGCCTGTCTGCGCCGCAAGCTCTCAAAAATTACATAAACCAGCCAAATCTCAATGAGATAAGAGCAAAAAGACCCACAGCAGCAAAGAGATTTATTAACACTACGGTTCTACTGGATACATTCATATTTGCCACCTTGCGTTAGTGCCCCTTTGTGTATAGTCCGGCATCCTGTGATCCGCAATAGTACGAACCAGGGACTTAACGTAAGCGGTCATAAAAAATGGCAAATGGTTTGACCGAAGGGGATAAAACTTGATGTATGTCAAAAAATGGAGCATATTGCGCGCGATTTATTCTTCTGGCCGGATGCCCGTAAATGTCTTTGTACCAAAAAATGTTGATGTTCTATGCGGTGATGGCTGCGATTGCCTTTCTGATCACCTGGTTTCTCTCGCACGATAAAAAACGCATCCGCTTTCTGAGCGCCTTTCTGGTCGGGGCCACCTGGCCCATGAGTTTCCCGGTGGCACTGTTGTTTTCATTGTTTTGAGCAGACGTCGCCGGCATCCATTCCGGCGGAACGCTCAAAGCGTTGCCAGCAGCGCGTTTAGCGCCTTTCGGTCGGCTTCAGTCACTTCCTGCGGATGCTGATATCCCTTGTTTTCCGTTGCCCGGGTATACAGCGCAACCAGCCAGTCATAAACATAGCGGCTGGCGGCGTGCACCGGCTGTTCTTCCAGATGCGTCAGACGCGCCATCGGCTGGCGTTTGACCGCGCTGAAAATTGCCGTTCCTTTAGCGATTCGGCTGGCGGGTCGCTCTGTTTCTGCCACTTCGGCATAGCCAATCCAGGCAATAAAGTTGGCGATGCAGGCGTGCAACTGAGCGCCGCAAACTTCTTCACGCTGCAATATTTGTTGCAGTTGCTGCGGCAGTTGCAGGCGATAGCTGGCGATCGCCAGGATGTCGACGACCTGACGCAGCGCAG
This sequence comes from Citrobacter sp., assembly GCF_050252275.1. NCBI lineage: Bacteria > Pseudomonadati > Pseudomonadota > Gammaproteobacteria > Enterobacterales > Enterobacteriaceae > Citrobacter > Citrobacter sp. The sequence continues at coordinate 10,315 of NZ_JBFWLF010000015.1, forward strand.
CGGGCGTCAACCCTAAACGCTGCGCCTGACTGTCATCGCGACTCCACTGGCGAATATGGTTGAGCCACAGGCGGTGCGCCTGATAGCCTGTCTCCTTGTTCTCTGACGGCTGCGGCGTATCACGGACTTCGGCGAAAAGGTCAATGGTCTCATTGAATAAACCGCTGACCTGCTCTTCACGCGGTTGCTGAATGCGGAGCAGGGTTTCAAACTGTTGAACCGCTGGTAACAAACCATCAAGCAGATCGCCGTGATGTGCCGCCTGTTGCTGTAGCTGGCGAACCACCGCTTCCGCACTGAGCGCTTCAGCAGGTTGCGCAAACATCAGTTCACGAACGCGCTGCTGATGCTGTTCGCTCAGCGCCTCCAGGCGTGCCTGACGCTGCGGGGCTGAAGTGGCTTGCGACAGCCACTCGATCAGGCGCAGCAGACTGTGTTTGTCCAGCGCCTGTAGGGTGCCCCAGTGTTGGCCTGGTTTTCCCATCAGATGCTGCACCGCTTCATCAAGATTCTGTTGTGTTGTAAAGCGCGCATCTTGCGGCGTAATGGCCCACACCACGCCGGGCAACGCGGTCTCGCGCGTCGGCTGTGTATCGTGCACCCAGTTGAGCAGTGTTCTGGCCGTAGACGGCGTTTGTGTGCGGGTGGCGGTGGCGTTACAGATGACCAGCACATCGGGCTGTAACTGCTGGCGGTAATGCTCCAACAACCAGCCGAGTTTGGCCTGCCAGAGCGGCTGCGGGTGACTGAGCGGCGCAAGCGGAATATCCAGCAGATCGACGTTATCGAGTACGCACTCTTCGACGCTCAGTACCATCTCGCGGGTCAGCAGAGCCAGCGATGCCTGAGCCAGGCTGACGGCGTTAAGTAATTTCTCATCCACGATCGGATGGACAACCACATCGCTTTGCGCCTCCTGCGAGGCCAGAAATTCCTGGGTGATAAAATTTTCAGACGGTAAGCCAAACTGATCGACCAACAGGCTCAGCGGCGCGGCGACTTCGCCGGCATGACCCGTCTGCTGGAGGACCTGCGCCAGTTGCAGCCACTGCTGCGTCAGTTCTGGCTGTTCACCCCACAGCAACGACCAGGCGCTGGCACGGGTTGAGAGATCGACCGTCGGCAGCAGCAGGGCAAACTGGTGCCACAGCGCGTCATCAATTTGCTGTTGTGAGGCGGGGATACAGCGCTGCCAGAAGCGGGCAATGGTCGCGACTTCCTGCGCCGTCACGCCCTGAACCGGGTGCAACTGACGCAGCGACTGCCACTTTTCAATACGCGATTCGATAATCGCTTTTTCCACCTGCCGGTACGCTGACTGCGCGCAGGCCTGGGTGATGAAGATCTGCACCAGTTCTGCTTCCGTAACCAGCCGCAAGCGTAACGGCCACTCGTCATCCGGCAGATTTTTTTGCCGTGTAAAGCGCAGCGCCATATTAGTTGGCGCGTGTCCGGGGTTGAGATGACTGAAATAGTCAAAGCTGCGGTCCGGGGTCATGACATTGACCTTACCGTTGCCGCTGCTGCACAGCGCGGCAAGGAGATGGGCTTTTGCCGCCTGCGAGTAGCCGTAAAGTCCAATGCTGGCGCGATCGTGTCGGGCGGCATTGAGCGCGGATTCGGTGGCGGCTGCGCGGTTGAGTTGGGCCAGTAGCGCATCCGCTTCGTCATCCAGCGTGACGGCATGCTGTCGGGTACGGTTAACCCACGCGATCGCGGCCTGAGTGGTATTCAACATCTTGCTCATTTCAGGTACACGCTCCCGCTGTCAATCCAGTAATGGCTGCCGCTGTGTCGGCGGTCAGCCAGGGTATTCAGTTTTAAAGTCAGGGCATTCGCCGCCACCGGTGTGCCGTCCTGTAACCACGCATCGCTCAGCACAAACGACTCGGGGCCGGTCTCTTTGTTGCCGCCGCGCAGTTGCAGACGCACGTTTAACACGCCGTCACCAGCGATATTCTTTGCCAGATCGGCGGAGTTAATGCTCAGCGTATACAGCGGCGTCGCGGGCCAACGACTGTTCGCCAGTTGGCGAAAACCGAGCGTAACGTTACCGCGGAGCGGGAAGTGCACGCGGGTGTCGAGCTTCGCGCCGGGTTTATCAAGATCGATATCCTGATACCAGACGTTTTCCTCACGCAACGTATTCACCGTATTGTCGAGGACGCCGAGGTAACGCACGGTCGAGTAGGCGCCAATATCAGCGGCTTTAAAGTTAAAGCGCGGCAGTCGCAGATCCAGCGCCAGGCTGCACAGCATCGCGCCGACTGCGGCGGTGGATTTCGGATTGCCGATGCGTCCCTGTTGGCTGAACGGATACCATTCATGGACGCGGTAGTTATCCATCCACACCATGCGGTTGACCGGAACCGGCTGCAGATGGCGGATCAGCGCCTGAACCGCCGGGATACAGGTCGGTCTGCCGGTGACCAGCAGAACATCACAACAATAATGCGAAATGGCTTCGCAGACCGCATGCAGTGGGGACGTCAGGGTAAACTGACCTGCCAGCATCGCCTCCTGTAACTGGCTGAACTGCACCTGTAACGGGACGCTAAAGAGATCAAACGTCGGCGAGCCCGACGGCAGCGCGTGATCAATCGCCTGCTGAATGTAATTGAGCACGTTGCGGGTCGGACGATGGTTCAGCAGATCGCCAAAGGTAGCGTGCAGTCCGGCCAGCGGATCGTTAATGTCGCTCTTCTCCCACGCAGAAAGGACCGCGTGACCGAGCGGCATAAAGAGCTGAAGCGCCGTTTGTTGTCGCAAAACGGCCTGGGTGTCGATGCGTCCGGAATCGCCAAACAGCGTGGCGAGCAGGGCGGCGGCATCCGTCACTCCCGCCTGCTGCAGCCGGGTTTGCAAGGCCGGTAAAATGCATTTCTGGATCACGTCCAGCAGCATGTCGTCGCCCGCGACCTTAAAACCTTCGCGGAACAGCAGATGCGGCGTGATTTTCACATTGGCGCCGACGCCGTCGTCCAGTTGATAGTGAACAATCGCCATATCGGTGGTGCCGCCGCCGATATCAATCGAGGCCACGCGCAGCGCCCGGCCTTTCGTTTCGCCAGGTTCAGGCAGGCGATCCGGGCGGGCAAGGGTGTTGAAGAATGCTTCGCTGCGTCCGGCGTAATGGGAAATGGCTTCGTTATACAGCCAGACCAGTTGGCCACAGCTGGCCTCGTCCCACTCCATCTGAATTTCTGGCACCGGAACCACGCTTTTTTCCTGCTGCTTGCGGGTGCTGAAATCTTCATCCTGCGGGTGCCAGCCCATCGCTTTCCAGACAATCGCTATCGCTTCAAACATGCGCAGACGGAAGATCTCACGCTCCTGTTTCGGCATCGCCGAAGGGAGTGTGAGGATCAATGAGCGTAACTGACGTGGGGACGCCGGGAAACCCAGACGCAGTCGGGTTGCGACACTGTTAATTTGTCCCAGCGCCTGGGCGAGGATCTCACACAGCATGTGGGTCATCAGCGTACTGCGGCTGTACTGAGGCGAAAACACCGGCAGACGGTCATCCTGCGGCAGCGAATAGAGCGGCTGTCCATCGTCGTTCATCAGGTTCATCAGCGGAAAAGCGGTGGCAAGCGGTTCGCGCTGGGTTTTGCTGTTCATCTGGCTGAAACGCCAGTCATGCAGTACCGGCGTTTCATCCCACAGATAGCGGCGCGGACTGGAAATGCCGCTGTTACCGTCCGTCCCCGTACGCTGCATCGCCAGCTTGCGCGCTTCGTCACCGACCCGCACAATCGACGGCCAGATGAACGCATCTTCACGGCCGCTTTCTACCGAGAAATGCTGTTTACCAAAGCGGGCTTCTGAAAATTCAAGACGACTGGTGAACAGCGGATCGTTGAGATACTGCGGTTCGCTGAGCGAACGGACCTGCAGTTCCGCCGTCTGGCGCAGCCCGTCATTGGCGTCGCCGTGATCTTCAATCAAGACGCCGCAGGTATGGGTGTTACCGACATCCAGAATCAAATCAACCGGGATCGCCGGGGTACTGAGAGTGTGGGTCACCAGTTTGACTTCCGGTACGGCGAGCTGTTCACCCAGCAGCGTCAGCAGGTTCAGCCAGTGCGCCTGATACTCAAAGTTACGCAGCGCCAGGCTGATGGCCTGCTCAGTCCGGTTTTCCTGCTGGCTGACGTGGTTGAGGAACGCCTCGCGTAGCCAGCCATCAATCCAGGTCTGATCGAGAAAATCGGCGATCTCATCATCGCGCCAGGCGAGGGCAAAACGGGTGCCGTTCAGCAGATCGTTTTCGCCGGGCGCAAGCGAGGCGGGGGCATTCTCGCTCAGCTGGCTATCGAGCGCGAGCGTCACACGATGGGTGTTGCCCGCGCTGTCGGGTTCGGCAAGCTTACGTACCTGAACGCGCGCCCAGTTGTCTGGCCCTTCAACGAAGGTGCGCGGCGGATTAAAACGCAGGAACGGCAGCGGCAGCCAGATGCCGTCGAGAACCTCCAGGGAATAATGCAGCGTTTGCGTACTTTCCGGTTTTACCACTTCCGGCTGCGAGCCCGGTCGCGCAGGCAGGGTATAGCGACCATTCGCCAGGTCGTAATCCAGACGCAGCAGGGGACCGTTGGCCGTTTTACGCACGAAGCGACCATGATGCGCGGATTCCTGCGGCGTCAGCCCGAAATCGAGAAACTGCACGCCGCTGTTTGCGATGAGCGTGACGCTCTGTTTGTAATCACACAAATTCACCAGCATAAAATCAGGCCCCTGTCTTCTTGAACGTCAACGGGATCGCGGTTTTCGCATCAAAGCGGGCGGTACAAACGGCGACATCATGAGTCCCGGCTTTGCAGGTGATTTCCGGCATTGGATAACGTGAACCGTCGGTGCAGCGCGCATTGCCGCGACTCTTAATCATTAATTCCCCGCTCTGATGCAGCCCTGAGAAGAGGTCCGCGCGGCAGACGATGTTATCGCCGTGAACCACGCGCGCCGTGCCTTTATTGTTCTGGATCTGGTAACGCAGAGACGGCGCTTTACCGGTGACGGGATCTTTCACGTCCACCATGACGCGCCAGTTACCGTTGAGAAAGCGCGTAGTACCAGCCTTCATCTGATTCGCATCCATCACCAGCGCGTCTTTCGGGATCGCGGCAATCACCACCTGCTCATCGGCAGGTTTCTCTTTTTTCACTGGTGCAATGACCTCTGCCTGGTGCAGCGGTAGCGCGACGGTGAGCGTTGGCAGCGGTGCCATTTCCGGTTGCGGCGCATTGACCACTTCCGTCGCAATGGCGGGGGCCTGCGCTTTCCACAGCAGCGGGGCGGCAATGGCGGCAACGATCACTGCGGCGACGGGCAGACTCCAGAGCGGCAGGCGACGTGACGGTTTAACCGCAACAGGCATCACCTTTTCTTCCGCGATCGCGGGAACCGGCTGCGGTGCAATCACGGGGTCAGGCTCGCTGACCGGCACGATCGGCGTAGTGAGCAGCGGTTCATCCGCCTGTGCAAATGTCACTTCAGGCGCGGGCTCTTCGACAGGTTCTGGTTCAATGTGAATTTCCGGTTCGGGTTCTTCCTGGATACGCAGGCATTCCAGTACCTCCTCACGGATGTTCTCATTGAGATTGATAAATCCCCAAAAGGTGATGACCGGCTTGCCATCTACCAGAAAAACGTGATTCTCACCAGGAAACTGGACGGCCTTTTCCAGCAGCGAACCAAACAGTTGCAGTGACGTCTTCCCGGACTGCAGGCTTTTGCGGCTCAGCGATGCAGCGCTTTCCAGCGTCGCGGAAAGGTAGCGCAGGGCGCGAAGGCGAGCCTCTTCATCGGCGGCTTTCCACGCGACGGCTACGCCTTCAAGGGGGGAATACCAGTCAACCCGATCGCCGCTGTCGTTGACTTGTGGAATGGCAAGACAATCTACCATCGCCTGCTGTTTACGCAGACGGAGCGTTTCACGAATTTGTAGTGCTGAATCAAAGACGGCCTGGCCGCCACCGCCGACGGCCTGATAATCATCCAGATTGCCGCTGCGCAAGAGTGTTTTTGCCACGATAAGGTCCCTAAGACTTTTTCACGCATCTACTTTACGGATTCGTGGCTCAGGCAAACGGTGGAAGAGAGGCAAAAAGGGGTGAATTTTCTGGGCATAGAGGCGTTGACGTTTTCGAAAAGCCTTAACGGAAATTCTGTGGCGAAAGATCCAACAAAAATGCGCGGATTCGCATAACCTGAGACGGATTTGTTATTTTTCAGTTTTCTTAATCTATGCTCCTATAACCCCCTCAATAATAACGATGAAGGTTCATATCATGTCCACAGGGAAAACGCTGCTCGCACTGGCGCTCAGTGCGGTGCTACCGATCGGAGCCGCGTTTGCGGCAAATAACGACACGATTGTTTATTGCTCGGAAGCCTCGCCAGAATCCTTTAATCCGCAAATTGCCAGCTCTGGCCCGTCGTTTGTCGCCAGTTCGCAGGTGCTCTACAACCGGCTGATCAATTTTGACCCGGTAAAAAACACGCCGGTACCGTCGCTGGCCACGGACTGGACCATTTCTGAGGATGGCAAAACCTACACCTTTACGCTGCGTCAGGGCGTGAAGTTCAACAGCAACAAGTTCTTCAAGCCGACCCGCGACTTCAACGCCGATGACGTCATTTTCTCAGTATTACGCCAGAAAGAGGCCACGCATCCGTACCACAATGTGTCGCAGGGCAGCTATGAGTATTTCAACGACGTCGGTTTCGATAAGCTGATTAAAGAGGTGAAAAAGGTCGATGATTACCATGTACAGTTTGTGCTGAGCGAGCCAAATGCGGCGTTTCTTGCCGACTGGGGCATGGATTTTGCCTCGATCCTCTCGGCGGAATACGCCGACGCGATGCTGAAAAAAGGGACACCGGAAAACGTCGATAACTGGCCGATTGGTACCGGGCCGTACGTGCTCCAGCAGTACAAGCAGGATTCGCAAATTCGCTATCTGGCAAATCCGAATTACTGGGACGGAGAGGTGCCGACAAAGCATCTGATCTTCTCCATCACGCCAAACGTGCAGACGCGAATGGCGAAACTGCAAACCAACGAATGTCAGATTATCCCGGCGCCATCGCCAGTACAGTTCGACGAAATCCAAAAGAATAAAGACCTGACGCTGCATGCCGTTGAGGCGCTCAACGTCGGTTATCTGGCCTTCAACACCGAGAAAAAGCCGTTTGATAACGTGCTGGTGCGTCAGGCGCTGAACTACGCCACCGATAAACAGGCGATTGTGAAGGCCGTTTTCCTCGATTCGGCGAAAGTGGCAAAATCCCCGATCCCGCCGAACATGATGGGTTTTAACCCGGAACTGAAGGATTACGCATACGACCCGGAAAAAGCGAAAGAACTGCTGAAACAGGCCGGGCAGGAAAATGGGTTTGAAGTCACCCTCTGGTCGATGCCGGTGCAGCGACCGTATAACCCCAACTCGCGACGCATTGCCGAGATGATTCAAAGCGACTGGGCAAAAGTGGGCGTGAAGGCGAAGATTGTCTCTTACGAGTGGGGCGAATACCTTTCCGGGATGCGTAAAGGCGAACATGACAGCGCGCTGTTTGGCTGGATGTCGGATAACGGTGACCCGGACAACTTTGCCGATGTGTTGCTGGGTTGCAACAGCATCAAAACCGGATCGAATGCCGCGCGCTGGTGTGATAAGGAGTATGATTCACTGGTCCTGAAAGCGAAGCGGGTCAGCAAGCCGGAAGAGCGTGTGAAACTCTACCAGCAGGCGCAAGAGATCTATTATCAGCAGGCGCCGTGGATTGCGCTGGCAAATGGCAAAACGTTCTACGCCACGCGCAGCAATGTGACCGGTTATAGCGTCAGCCTGATGGGCAGTGATTTTTCGAAAGCAAAACTGAATTAAGGAGTTTTTATGTCGCACCTGGATGAGGTCAGCGCCCGTGTCGATGCCGCTATTGATGAGGGCGTCATTACCCATATGAATGAACTGCTGATAGCCCTGAGCGATGATGCGCAGTTAAGCCGTGACGATCGCTACACGCAGCAGCAGCGGCTAAGAACCGCAATTGCGCATCACGGTCGTCAGCATAAGGAAGATATGGAAGCGCGTCGCGAACTACTCACGATAGGCGGCTCGATCCTTTGATTGAGTCTCTGTAGTGCCGGATGACGCTGCGCTGACTTGGCCTATGGCGATGGATATGTGTAGGCCTGATAAGCGTAGCGCCATCAGGCATTAAAACTGGCGTCTCGCCACCAGCCAGGCGCCGACCACCAGCATCACTGCGCCGCAGACCGGGCCGATCAAGGCTCTTAGCGGGACGCCGTGACTGCGCAAAATATCCAGTACGAGACCGCCAATGAGCTGGCTGGCGACCAGCACCGCAATCGTGGTCGCAGCCCCCACATGCTGATAGCCGCTAATGCTGGCGAAAACGAAAAACGAGCCCAGCAGACCCGGAATCAGCGTCCACCAGCGCACGCTGGCGGCCAGTTCACCAAATCCCGCCATTCCCTGTTTGAACCACAGAATGCTGACAAACAGCACAATTCCGACCAGCGAGTTCAGCAACATGGCGATCAGGATGGTCGATGAGGTCTGCGTAATCCGCACCATCAGAGTGTTTTGCACCACCAGGCCGATGCCAGCGGCGATCAGAAAGGTGAGGGTGAGCGACTGGTTCATCCGTGCGCGTCCGGTTCGTGGCGATCGTCAAGCTGCAACTGCATAAAGGTCAGATCCAGCCAGCGGCCAAATTTGGTGCCTACCTGCGGCATCTGCGCTGTGGCGTTAAACCCGAGCGTTTCATGTAAATGCAATGAGGTGTGGTTTTGCGATTCGATACCGGCAACCATCACATGCTTACCACAGCGGCGAGCTTCTTCGATTAACCGGCTCAGTAACTGGCGTCCCAGCCCTTTTCCCTGATGATCAGGATGGACATAAACCGAATGTTCGACGGTATGGCGGAAGCCATCAAAGTTACGCCAGTCCCCAAAGGAGGCATATCCCGTGACAACGTCACCTTCCACGCTCACCAGTACCGGATAACCCAGCGCCTGTCGTGCCTCATACCAAGCGATGCGGTTATCGGTATCGACCGTCTGGTCGTTCCAGATGGCCGCCGTGTGCAGCACCGCATGGTTATAGATCTCTGCGATGGCGGCGCAGTCCTCTTTGCTGGCGAATCGAATAGACATGTTGAACCTCAGGGGTTGTACACTATAGTATTACGATATGAATACTATTGAAGACAGCATAAATCAACGGATCAGCGCAAGAATTCGCCTTGAACGTGAATCCCGCAGTTGGTCGCTAACCGATCTGGCTGAACGGGCGGGTGTGTCGCGCGCGATGATCCACAAAATTGAACGCGGTGAAAGCAGTCCAACGGCGACGCTGCTTGGCAGGCTCTCCGGGGCGTTTGGCATCAGTATGTCCACGCTGATTGCCCGTGCTGAAATGCAGGAGGGCAAACTGTCCCGTTTCGACGATCAGCCCGTCTGGCGCGACCCGCAAAGCCACTATCTGCGCCGCCATGTGTCGCCGCGCAGCGATTTGCCGATCGATCTGGTGCAAATTGAATTGCCGGCGGGCAGCGATATCCCGATGCCTGCCTCATCGTATGTTCAGGCCCGGCAACTGATCTGGCTGCAGCAGGGCGAACTGGTGTTTATGGAAGGTGACACGCGCCACGAGATGAAGGCGGGTGACTGCCTGGAACTGGGGCCGCCGAATGACTGTCGTTTTATCAATGAGACAACGCAACCCTGTGTTTACCTCGTTGTGCGCTTAAACCAGGCCGGGAGTTAATGACCGCCGCGGCCTGCTACTATTGATGGATTCATGCTAAAAGCAGAGGAGAACATCATGGCTCAACAAACACACCGTAACCGTCGCTGGGTATTAGCATCCCGACCCCATGGCGCACCGGTGGCAGAGAATTTCCGTCTGGAAGAGGACGATGTCGCCACCCCTGGTGAAGGCCAGGTTTTACTGCGCACTGTTTATCTGTCGCTCGATCCGTATATGCGTGGGCGCATGAGCGATGAGCCGTCATACTCGCCGCCGGTGGAGATTGGCGGGGTGATGGTGGGCGGCACCGTCAGTCGTGTGGTGGCGTCAAATCACCCCGACTATAAACCGGGTGAATGGGTGCTGAGTTACAGCGGCTGGCAGGATTACGATATTTCCGACGGCACGGGACTGGTGAAGCTTGGAGACAATCCTGAAAATCCGTCGTGGGCGCTCGGCGTGCTGGGGATGCCTGGATTCACCGCCTATATGGGATTACTGGACATCGGCCAGCCAAAAGCGGGCGAGACGCTGGTCGTTGCGGCCGCCACGGGGCCTGTCGGCGCCACGGTTGGACAAATTGGGAAACTGAAGGGCTGTCGCGTGGTGGGCGTGGCTGGCGGAGCGGAAAAATGCCGTCATGCTACCGAGGTGCTGGGCTTCGATCTCTGTCTGGATCATCATGCCAGCGATTTTGCTGAACAACTGGCAAAAGCCTGCCCGCAAGGCATTGATGTCTACTACGAAAACGTGGGCGGGAAAGTGTTTGATGCCGTGCTGCCGTTACTGAACACCTCGGCGCGAATTCCTCTTTGTGGTCTGGTCAGCGGTTATAACGCGACAAACTTACCGGCTGGGCCTGACAGACTGCCGCTGCTGATGGCGACCCTGCTGAAGAAACGGATCCGTATGCAGGGCTTTATCATCGGTCAGGATTACGGACATCGTCTTCACGAATTCCAGCAGGAGATGGGACGCTGGGTGAAAGAGGGGAAAATCCACTATCGCGAGCAGGTTACCGACGGACTGGAGAACGCGCCGCAAACTTTTATCGGCCTGTTGACCGGTAAAAACTTTGGTAAAGTGGTGATACGCCTCGCCGACGACGCGTAAACCATACCTGGCGGCGAGAGCCGCCATAAAAAAATGGGCAAATTTTTAAATTCCAGCTTTAATTATTTAGGGTATATATCACCGCGTAATCGACGAATAATCTGTCGGCGCTGTTAATAAAACGCGGGTAAATTGCTATTCATTACGTTTCACATTTTTTAAACCAGGCGATATTTATATCAATTAGGCGATTTAGCTTAATTGCGATTGGCTATGTTATGAGGTGAAGAAACAGAATGCCTGGTATGGAAAAAACGCAACATATAAGTTTGACCACGCAAGTTGAAAGAGGGCTAAAAGACAAATTAAGCATTGGCGCATTACGTCCTGGCACCAGGCTAATCACTAAAAATATCGCGCAGGCGCTGGGGATCAGTATCACCCCGGTTCGGGAAGCGCTATTACGCCTGGTCTCCGCAAACGCATTGGCTATCGCGCCTGCACAAGCCTTTATGGTTCCGGATATTACAATGACGCGGTTTAGCGAAATCATACATATCCGCTGCGAGCTTGAAGGCATGGCGGTAATGACGGCGACGGGCGAGGTGACGGCGGAGCGGATGGAGATTCTGCAAGCGCTTCTGGCGGACTATCAGCTGGCCCACGAGAGCGGTACGGTCGAGGATCGCCTGCTGGCAAACCGGGCGCTGCGCTTCAAAATCTATCAGTTTGCGAATATGCCCACCCTGGTCGAAATGATCGAACAGCTTTGGGTACGCATGGGGCCAAGTCTGCATTTTCTCTATGACAGGGCGAAGCATGACGCTTATCAACACAACGTCGGGCATTATCAGGAATTACTGAATGCGATGGCGGCGGGAAATAAAGACGCCAGCCGTCATTGTTTAATTGACCTTATCAATAAAAATGTAGCGATAATTAAACAACAGTACCATATTAAGTCTGGCTTAAATATAGCGGGGAATATCCCCGCTAGTACGATTATGAATAATCGATTTTACTCAAAACGCCAGGCCAGATTGACACCTACACCATAGTTTCGTCCTGGCGCCGGTTCGTAGTAACGGCCATTCGATTCATTCACGATAACTGAGCCGACATACTCTTTGTCGAACAGATTATCGACACGACCGAACACGTCCACCGTCAGGCTGCTGACGGTGAATTTATAGCCGGTATTCAGGCCGACAACAGTATAAGACGGGGCTTTGGCGGTGTTCTCATCGTCAGCCATGATATCGCCCATATAGCGCGCTTCGGCTCCTGCGTACCAACCTTCATCAGGCACGTAGCCCAGCGAAGCAAACCCCATGTTCCGCGCGATGCCGGGCATTCGGTTACCATTGCAGTTCTGGTCACGACACACGTTACTGCGATAAGTGGCATCCAGCCAGGTCCAGGAAGCGTTGAACCGCCAGTTTCCGGCAAAGCGTTGATCCCAGGCGAGCTCCGCCCCCTGGCGGCGCGTCTTCCCGGCATTCTTATAGGTCGTGCGTCCGCCGCTACTGGAATCAACCACCAGTTCATCGTCAGTATCGGTCTGGAAAAGCGCCGCCGTCAGCAATCCATCGCCGATCCGGGTTTTGCTGCCGATTTCTACCGTATCGTTGGTTGAGGGTTTGAGACCAAAATTCATCCCGCTTTGCCCGTCTGCACGGTAAGAAAGCTCGTTGATGGTCGGCGTTTCGAAGCCCCGGCCCGCAGCGAGATAGACGTTCCAGGCGTCGGTTAAGGCGTATTTCAGCGAACCGGCAGGTAACCACTGATGGTAACTGGCGTCACCGCTGTCATCGCCATTGCCTGGCGTGACGTAATGATCGTTGGAATCGAACCACACCGAACTGTAGCGCACGCCAGCATCCAGCGAGAGTTTGTCGGTCAGTTGCCACTGGGTTTGCAGATAGGGATCCACGTTCCACATCAGGTTACGTTCATCGCGGCGCAGATCGCCTTTCTGACCGTACTCCGGTACGCCATTGTTCAGTCGATAGTTGTTATAGCCTTTGCGGTTTTCGCTCATGTTTTCGTAGTTCAAACCGGTGGTGAAGGTTACGGGGACGCCCAGTTCACCGCGATGCGTCCAGCGACTGTCGATACCCTGGTAATGGCGCTGCAAAGCGATCACGCCGCCCGCATGAGAGGGGCGACGCTGTGGCGCCATAGGTATCGACTGATACTGCGTGGTTTCGCGCTCTCCGGCGTACATCATGATGCTCATGTCATCTTGCGCGCTGAGCTGGCGTTCATAACGCAATCCGGCCTGGGTCTGCTTGATGGTTTTGCGCGTGTTGTATTGTTCAGCGCGGGGGGATTGTTGAGGGTCCGCCCGCCATTCCGCTTCAGTCAGACCACCCGGATCGTCGGCTTTAATATCGACGCTATTGAAAATCAGACTCAGCTTGCTGGCGTCATCGATACGTACGCCCAGTTTTGCGTTGGCCAGATTTTTTTGCGCGCCGCTGCGATCGCGATAGCCGTGGGTGGTGAAACGGGTAGTGGAGACTGTGTAATCCACGTCGCCCACCTGAGTACCATCACCCATCGCGCCCGTGGCTTTAAGCCCATAACGCCAGCTCCCGAAACTACCGTAATAGCTGCTCGCTTCTACCGTCGGCGGCTGTTGACCGGTTTGGGTCGTGACATTCATCACGCCGCCGGAAGCATTACCGTATAGCGCAGAGAAGGGGCCACGCAGCACTTCAACGTTCTGTATGCTGCTGAGATCAATGTTCGATGTCTGCCCCTGACCGTCCGGCATCGTCGCCGGAATGCCGTCCACATACAGACGGATGCCGCGGATCCCATAGGTGGATCGGGAGCCGAACCCACGCATCGAGATCTGCAAATCCTGCGCAAAGTTTTGCCGGTTTTGCACCTGAAGTCCCGGCACGCGGGTCAGTGATTCCGACAGGTTGATGCGCGGCGCGGCCAGACGCATATCTTCACCGTCAACGACGCTGACGGCTGCAGGGGTATCCAGTTCTGATATCGCCTGGGGTGAAGCGCTGACGATCATTGTCTGGTCATCGCCAGCCTCATCTGCCATAACCGACGATGAGAACACAAGCGGGAGAAAAAGTGCGGGTACTGCGATATGTCGTGCGGAAATAATATTCATGAAAAAGGCCAGTTAAATTGAACGTACCCAGAGGTATGTAAGTTCTATGTTAATAGATTTGTAAATATTTGAAAATTTTAACGGCACGATGCGTTAAAAATTAATGGGGAAATTAAGAAGATTGTAGCCAGAATGCGAATAAATGCTCCACATTCACATGAATAATGATTACCATTCCCATCAATAAACAAGAGCAATACCAGGATGTTGCTCGTTGAAGCGATGTGTAGCAGCAAAATAGCTATTTATCAAAGGGAGTCGTCATGCATTTTCGTCATCTGTTCTCGCCGCGTCTGCGGGGTTCATTGCTGTTAGGTTCACTGCTGGTTGCTTCTACATTCAGCGCTCAGGCTGCAGAAGACCTGCTGCGTAAAGGTGTGGGCAAAGGCGCCTACGAAATGGCCTTCAGCCAGCAGGAAAACGCCCTGTGGCTGGCGACCTCGCAAAGCCGCAAACTGGACAAGGGCGGTATCGTCTATCGTCTTGATCCGGTGACGCTGGACGTCACGCAGGTTATCCACAACGATCTCAAACCGTTTGGTGCCACCATCAATAATGCGACCCAGACGCTGTGGTTTGGCAACACGGTCAACAGTGCGGTGACGGCCATTGATGCGAAAACGAGTGAAGTGAAAGGGCGACTGGTTCTCGACGCCCGTAAGCGCTCAGAAGAGGTACGTCCGCTGCAGCCGCGTGAGCTGGTTGTCGATGAAGCGACCAATACGGTTTATATCAGTGGTCTCGGTAAAGAGAGCGTGATTTGGGTGGTGGATGGCGAAAAAATTGCGCTGAAAGAGACGATCCAGAATACCGGTAAAATGGGCGCGGGCCTGGCGATCGACAGCCAGGCGAAACGTCTGTACACCACCAATGCCGATGGCGAATTCATTACTATCGATACTGTCACCAACAAGATCCTCAGCCGTAAAAAACTGTTGGAGGATGGCAAAGAACATTTCTTCATCAACCTGAGCCTTGATACAGCAGGTCATCGCGCATTTGTGACCGACTCAAAAGCGGCTGAAGTGGTGGTTGTCGATACCCGCAACGGCAACGTGCTGGCGAAAGTCGCGGCGCCGGAGTCGCTGGCCGTTCTGTTCAACCCAACGCGTAACGAAGTGTACGTCACGCACCGTCAGGCGGGTAAAGTGAGCGTGATTGACGCGAAGAGTTACAACGTGGTGAAAACGTTTGATACGCCAACCTTCCCGAACAGCCTGGCGCTGTCCGCCGATGGCAAAACGCTGTACGTAAGCGTGAAGCAGAAATCTACGCGTGAGAAAGAAGCCACTGAACCGGATGATGTGATTCGCATCGCCCTGTAAAGTAAAAGGCCTGCACCGTGTGCAGGCCTTGTTGTTTATGGCGCGCTGCGGTGTATTTCCGCCACTCGCTTACGCACGCCGTACCAACCGGCGACCAGCAGGATGGCAATCAGCGGCAGGGAAGCAATGGTCCATGTCCCGTTCGGATAATCGAAGGCCATCAGGACCAGCACGCTCAACAGGAACAGCAGCGTTAACCACGAGGTAAACGGCGCGCCAGGCAGTTTGAAGCTGACATCGGCGGCTTTTCCTTCTTTGATTGCCTGACGCAGACGCAGTTGGCAGACCACAATAAAGCCCCATGAAGCGATGATCCCCAGTGACGCAAAGTTCAGCACGATTTCGAAGACCTGCGATGGCACCAGATAGTTGAGAAAAACTCCAACAACGTACACCGCCAGCGTCGCCAGAATTCCCGCGTAGGGCACATGCTGACGACTCATCTTACTCATGAATTTTGGCGCAGATCCGCCCATCGCCATCGAACGCAAAATGCGCCCGGTGCAATAGAGGCCGGAGTTCAGGCTGGAGAGGGCGGCAGTCAGCACGACGATGTTCATAATGCTGCCAATGTAAGGCACGCCGAGCTTCGAGAAGAAAGTCACAAACGGGCTTTGTCCCGCCTGATAGGCGTTCCATGGCAACAGCAGCACCAGCAGTACCACAGAACCGACGTAGAACAGGCCGATACGCCAGATCACGCTGTTGATGGCTTTAGGCACCATCGTCTGCGGATCTTTACATTCACCGGCGGCGGTTCCCACCAGTTCGATAGACGCAAAGGCAAAGACCACCCCTTGTACCAGCACCAGCGCCGGCAACAGGCCGTGGGGGAAGAATCCGCCGTTATCGGTAATCAGATGAAAACCGGTGGCGTTGCCGTCCAGCGGTTTACCCGAGCCGAGGAAAATCGTCCCGACCACCAGAAAGAGCACAATGGCCAGCACTTTGACCAGTGCAAACCAGAACTCCATCTCCGCAAACCACTTCACGCCAATCATGTTCATGGTGCCGACGATCGCCAGCGCGCCAAGGGCGAAAACCCACTGCGGAACATCACCAAACGCCCCCCAGTAATGCATATACAGCGCGACGGCGGTGATATCGACGATACCCGTCATTGCCCAGTTGATGAAGTACATCCATCCCGCGACGTAGGCGGCTTTCTCACCGAGAAATTCACGGGCATACGACACGAAGCTACCGCTGGAAGGGCGGTGTAAAACCAGTTCGCCCAATGCGCGCAAAATAAAGAATGAAAAGATCCCGCAGACCAGATAGACCAGCGCCAGCGCGGGGCCTGCCATTTGCAGGCGCGCACCGGCGCCCAAAAATAATCCGGTCCCAATGGCGCCGCCGATGGCGATCATCTGGACCTGACGGTTGCCCATCGCTTTGTGATACCCCTCTTCATGGGCATTCAACCAGCGTCGTTTCGCCGCGTGCTGCTCCGACACCGTTGTTTCTTGTGTATTCATTACGTTACCTGTTTACCTGTCTGATAAATCGAACCTTTTGCCGCAACTCCCCGGCGCGACGCGGGTGATGCTTCCCGTCATTCTGGGTAGGGATAACACCACCGGCGGAGCATCCTACCTGCAAATAATAAACGGTGCAAAATAGTCCATTTAAAATGGTCAGATTGCGTAATAATCAACCAGAACTGAAGTGAGATCCCGCTCTGAACAGGCAGAGCGGGAGGGGGATCAGACGGAGGTGCCGAAGACGCTCACCGCCTGTTGCAGGCGTGAGGAGCGCCTGGAAAGACTGCCAGCGGCATCCCTGACGCTTTCCACCATCGCGGCGTTGTTATCGGTCATGGTGCCGATGCGGGAGATCGAATCGTTAATCAGTTCCAGCGCCTGGGTTTGTTCACGCGTCGCAAGGCCAATTTCTCTGATCATGGTCGACATCTGGAACACGTCCTCGATCATCCCGGTCAGATGGGTTTCCGTCTGCTCAACCATGCTCACGCCGGCATTAACGTTGGCGACGTTCTTCTCAATCAGCGAGGTAATCTCTTTGGCTGCTGACGCGGAGTGTTGCGCCAGATTCCGCACCTCGGCGGCAACGACCGCAAACCCACGTCCGGACTCACCGGCGCGCGCGGCTTCGACCGCTGCGTTAAGCGCGAGGATATTGGTCTGGAAAGCAATACTGTCGATCACGCCGATGATGTCGACGATCTGCCCGTTATCACGGGAAATCGACTGCATCATGCCGATCGTCTGCTTCATAAAATCGCCCCCTTCGCTGGCGTTAGCGCTGGTTCTGTCCGCCATCGTCATGGTTTGTGCGGCGGTATCCGCCGTTTGCTGTACTGCGCTGCCAATCTCTTCAATGGCTGCCGCGGTTTGTTGTAGATTGGCCGAGGTCTCTTCGGAACGCTTATGCAACGCCGTGCCTTCCTGACTGACGCGCTTGCTGATTTCCTGAATCCCGGCAATTTGCGTACTTACATCATCCACCAGTGAATTCAGATTTAATCCGGCCTGATTAACCAGACGCATCATCATCCCCAGTTCATCGACACGATTTAAATGAATGCTGTCGGGTTTGCGCCCGGCGACCACTTTCTGCATCTGGGCCAGGATCTGTTTAACCGGATGACAAATTTGATACTTAAGGTAAATAGCCAGCAGCAAAAATAAGAGGGTAAATGCGCCTGCCTGAATAAGCGGATTAATGGCTAAGAAAATAATACCCAAGGCGAGAAACAGACTGATACCGATAGCATAATTGACACGTTGACGGATGGACAACCATTTAAATGCCGACAAACAGGCCAGTACGCCACGACGGATAATAATTCCCTTAAATAAACGATGCCCCTTGAAATTGTTATTATTTATCTTTTGATAAAGCTGCTCGCTTTGCTCAATTTCCTGTCGCGCGGGAACGGTGCGTACCGAGATGTATCCGGTTAATTGTTCGTTATGCCAGACGGGGGTGACGTTGGCGCGAACCCAGTAATGATCGCCGTTATGGCGGCGGTTCTTGACCATGCCGGTCCAGCTGTCGCCCTGTTGCAGGGTAAACCACATATCGGCAAATGCAGCAGGCGGCATATCCGGGTGACGGATGATATTGTGCGGCTCGCCCATCAGTTGATTTTCGCCAAATCCGCTGGCGTCGATAAACGCTGAATTCGCATAGGTAATATGGCTTTGCGTATTCGTTGTCGATAACAGCGTCGTTTTCTCGTTAAGTAAATACTCTTTCTGTGTAACGGGGATGTTACTTCTCATGAAAGACTCCTGGTGATGCTGTGCAGAATAAACACAAAAGTCCGTCAGCCTGGGCTGACGGATAATAAAGATTGATGTATTTAGAATGCTGCATTCTCTACTAAACATAAGAATGGCGAAAGTATTTAAAATGAAATTTACAGGCTTTAATTAAACTGTGATGTCATTAAAATGAAAAATAAAAACATCTGCGTAACCTGTGAATATTGGCGTGCTCCCT
>NZ_JBFWLF010000016.1:0-29003 GCF_050252275.1 Citrobacter sp.
CTGAGAATACAGGCGCTTTGCGTCGTCATCCGGCAAAAGGTTTTGCTCATCGCACAGAGGCGCTATGATAGCGCCTCTTTTTTTTGCGGATAACGATATGCGTGTTTTACTGGCGCCGATGGAAGGCGTACTTGATTCACTGGTGCGCGAACTTCTGACGGAAGTGAATGACTACGATCTTTGCATCACCGAATTTGTGCGCGTGGTGGATCAACTCTTGCCAGTAAAAGTCTTTCATCGACTCTGTCCCGAACTGCTCAACGGTAGCCGGACCCCATCCGGCACTTTAGTGCGCGTGCAACTGTTAGGGCAGTATCCCCAGTGGCTGGCGGAAAATGCCGCCCGCGCCGTGGAACTCGGTTCTTACGGTGTTGATCTTAACTGCGGGTGTCCGTCAAAAATGGTCAACGGCAGCGGCGGCGGTGCGACGCTGCTGCAGGATCCGGAACTCATCTATCAGGGCGCGAAAGCGCTGCGTGAAGCGGTGCCGGCGCATCTGCCGGTGACGGTGAAAGTGCGTCTGGGCTGGGACAGCGGCGACAAAAAGTTTGAGATTGCAGATGCCGCCCAGCAGGCCGGGGCGAGTGAACTGGTTGTACACGGGCGCACCAAAGAGCAGGGCTATAAAGCGGAACATATCAACTGGCAGGCGATTGGCGAAATTCGCGAACGACTGTCTATTCCGGTGGTTGCCAACGGTGAAATCTGGGACTGGCAAAGCGCCCAGGAATGCCTGGCCGTCAGTGGCTGTGACGCGGTGATGATTGGCCGCGGGGCATTAAACATTCCCAACCTCAGCCGGGTGGTGAAGTATAACGAGCCGCGAATGCCATGGCCGCAGGTTGTCGAACTGCTGAAAAAGTATACCCGTCTGGAAAAACAGGGCGACACCGGTTTATATCATGTCGCGCGTATTAAACAATGGCTGGGCTATTTGCGAAAAGAATATGAAGAAGCCACGGACGTTTTCCAGTCGATTCGCGCCTTAAATAATTCACCGGATATTGCCCGCGCGATCCAGTCGATTGAAATTTAATATTATTGAGCTGCATATATTCTGCTTGGATATATTTTGCCAGGTGTGACTTTTCATTGCTGAAGATGTTATGCCACGCGTAACTAAAAAAGCGCGCACAACAACGGGTAAGCTCCGCGCACCTTTTCTTATCAGAATATTTTAATGACTCGTTACTCTTTTCACGCGCTGAAAGCGGGCTTTCCGCTGGTTATTCTGCTCGCGGGATGTGCTCCCATGCATGACACTCAACAGACGCTGACTCAACAACTTCCCGCTTCTCACGTAGATTCGGCGCTGCCGCCAGCGTTGAAGAACGGGTGGCCCGGAAGCCAGTGGTGGCAGGATTATCATGACGCACAGTTGAACGAGTTAGTGAAGAACGCACTTTCCCGTTCTCCGGATATGCAGGTGGCGGAACAGCGAATCAGACTGGCCGAAGCGCAGGCTAAAGCCGTTGAAGCCCAGGACGGGCCGCAGGTCGATTTCTCCGCCAATGCCGAACGGCAGAAAATGTCCGCAGAAGGCATCATGGGGCCGTTTGCCCTGAACGATCCGGCCGCAGGCACGACGGGGCCGTGGTACACCAACGGTACGTTTGGCCTGACGGCCGGTTGGGATCTCGATTTATGGGGCAAGAACCGCGCGGAAGTGACCGCGCGCATCGGGGCGGTGAAAGCGCGGGAAGCCGAGCGAGAGCAAACCCGCCAACTGTTAGCCAGCGGCGTGACGCGGCTTTACTGGGAATGGCAGACCGAGGCGGCGCTGAGCAAACTGCTGACCCAAATTGAACGGGAACAGCGCAACATCATTGATAGCGATCGCCAGTTGTACAATAACGGCATCACCTCTTCGGTAGAAGGCGTGGAAACGGATATCGATGACAGTAAAACCCAGCAGCAGTTGAATGAGGTTGCCGGGAAGATGAAGGTGATTGAGGCGCGTCTGAGCGCGCTGACCAACACGCAGTCGGCGGCGCTGAAGCTGCATCCGGTGAGCCTGCCAAAAGTGGAAAGCCAGTTACCGACGCAGCTGGGCTACTCCTTACTGGCGCGCAGAGCGGATTTACAGGCGGCGCACTGGGTGATCGAATCGTCAATGAGCAGCGTGGAGGCGGCGAAGGCGGCGTTCTACCCCGACGTCAATCTGATGGCCTTTTTGCAACAGGATGCGCTGCATCTGAGCGATCTGTTCCGCCGTTCCGCCCAACAGATGGGCGTGACCGCGGGCCTGACGCTGCCGATCTTCGACAGTGGCAGACTGAATGCCAACCTTGATATCGCTCAGGCGCAGAACAATTTGTCGATCGCCCGTTATAACAAAGCTGTCGTTGATGCGGTGAACGATGTGGCGCGCACGGCCAGTCAGGTGGCGACGCTGATGCAGAAAAATCAGCATCAGCAGCAGATTGAACATGACGCCGATCGAGTGGTCAGCCTGGCGCAGGCGCGCTATAACGCCGGGATTATCGCAGGCTCTCTCGTTAGCAAGGCCAGAATTCCCGCGCTGCGCGAGCAGAGTAACGGACTGATTTTGCAGGGGCAGTGGCTGGATGCCTCCATCCAGCTTACCAGCGCGCTCGGCGGCGGTTACCATCATTCCTGATTATTTCGGTTGCTTCGTAGAGAGTTTCTATACTTAAGGCTCAGTTCTGTTGCAACCGGAGGATGATATGGCAAAAGCAGCAATCGTGACGGCTTCCAATTCAGGTATTGGCAAGGCGTGCGCCCTTCAGTTAGCGAAAGCGGGATTTGATATCGGCATCACCTGGCATTCAGACGAGCAGGGAGCGCGTGATACCGCCCGTGAGGTGGAAAGTCATGGCGTCCGGGCGGAGACCCTTCAACTGGACCTGAGCCAGCTGCCGCAGGGTGCACAGGCGCTGGAACATCTGATTGCGCGCTTTGGCCGGATCGATGTGCTGGTCAATAACGCGGGAACGATGAGCAAATCCGCATTCCTGGAGACCTCCTTTGACGACTGGCGGCAGATATTTACGGTCGATGTCGATGGGGCGTTTCTCTGCTCACAGTTGGCGGCCCGCCAGATGGTGAAGCAGGGACAGGGGGGGCGCATTATCAATATTACCTCGGTGCACGAACATACCCCGTTACCTGAGGCCAGCGCCTACACGGCGGCGAAACATGCTCTCGGCGGACTCACCAAAGCCATGGCGCTTGAGCTGGTCCGCCATAACATTCTGGTTAACGCTGTGGCGCCTGGGGCGATAGCCACGCCGATGAATGATATGGATGACAGTGACGTTAAGCCGGGAACCGAGCCGTCAATCCCGCTGGGAAGACCTGGGTCGACGCGGGAAATCGCCAGTCTGGTCGCCTGGCTGTGCTCGGAAGAGGCGGGTTATACCACCGGGCAATCGTTTATTGTGGATGGGGGATTTATGCTGGCCAATCCCCAGTTCAGGCCGGAATAACCCGCTTACCCCACCTGTTTACGGCTGCGGCGCTTCAACCACCAGCGAACGCCGATCACCAGCACCACTGCCAGAATCAGCCAGATCCAATGTTTGAGATGCTGATCGAGATGATGCAACCATGGCGCGACCACTTCACCTCCTGCATAACCCAGGGTGGTGAAGATCAGCGCCCAGACCAGCGCGCCAAGGATATTCAACGGTAAAAAAATCTTTGGAGGCAGATGGCTGGCGCCAATCAACAGCGGGCCAATCACGCGAAACCCGTACATAAAGCGGGTGCCGATCACGAACAGATACGGGCGACGCTGGATCATCTTCTGCGCCTGACGAATTTTGTCACGATGACGTGCAAAGCGGCGCAGGATCCTGCCACCAAAGCGGCGTCCCAGCAGATACAGTAACTGATCGCCTATCATGCCGCCTAAGGCCACGGCCACGACCACGAGGGGGAACTTGAGTAATCCCTGATGCGCCGCTACGCCCCCCAGCAGAGTAATGGTTTCGCCTTCCGCCAGACTTCCAACCACCAGCGCGGCATAACCGTATTGCGCAATAAGACTGTTTATATCCATACGTATGTATGACCTCCACAATGGTAAGCATACACCCTCTGAATTCGTGATGCTCAAAAAGGGCCATCAGGCGCGGCGGCATTTCTTTATCTGTACAATAAATAATCGAAAAGCTGAATTATACTTGAAGTGTTAGGTTCACAGCTGACAACAAGGGGGCGGTATGAACCATGTCTGGGGGCTGTTTTCTCATCCCAATCGTGAAATGCAGGTGATCAACAGCGAGAACGAAACGGTTTCGCATCACTACACCCACCATGTGCTTTTGATGGCGGCCATCCCGGTCATTTGTGCCTTCATTGGTACGACGCAAATCGGCTGGAATTTTGGCGACGGCACTGTCCTGAAGCTTTCTCTGTTTACGGGCCTGGTGCTGGCTGTTCTGTTCTATGCCGTGATGCTGGCGGGCGTGGCGATCATGGGGCGCGTGATCTGGTGGATGGCGCGGAGTTATCCGCAGCGTCCGTCTTTGACGCACTGTATGGTGTTTGCCGGTTATGTGGCGACGCCGCTGTTTCTTAGCGGTCTGGTGGCGCTGTATCCGCTGGTGTGGCTTTGCGCATTTGTCGGGACGGTAGCGTTGTTCTATACCGGCTATCTGCTCTATGTGGGCATTCCGACATTCCTGAATATCAATAAGGACGAAGGGCTGAGCTTCTCCAGTTCAACCCTGGCTATCGGCGTACTGGTACTGGAAGTGCTGCTGGCGCTGACCGTCATCCTCTGGGGATACGGCTATCGCTTGTTCTGATTATCGTGCTGCGTTGCTGGTGTAAAAGCCAGCAACGCAGCATTTCCTGACGATTCTCTTCTGGCGGCAAGGTCATTAGCTCGCTATGATTCCTCTGCTAGCCTGAGCCATCCTGACTTCGGCGGTGCGTGTCATCACGCGTGAATCATTTTCTGAAATCTCATCATGCTGAAATTCCGAGTTTCCATACTGAGCCTGGCGCTGATGCTGGCTGTGCCTTATGCGCCGCAAGCGCTGGCAAAAACGGCGGCGGCTGCCGCGGCGTCTCAACCTGAGATTGCCTCCGGTAGTGCGATGATCGTGGATCTGAACACCAATAAGGTGATCTATTCGAACCATCCGGACCTGGTGCGTCCGATTGCGTCGATAACCAAATTAATGACGGCGATGGTGGTGCTTGATGCACGGCTGCCGCTGAACGAAAAACTGAAAGTGGATATCAGCCAGACGCCAGAGATGAAAGGGATCTACTCTCGCGTGCGGCTGAACAGTGAAATCAGCCGTAAAGATATGTTACTGCTGGCGCTGATGTCCTCGGAAAACCGGGCCGCAGCAAGCCTGGCGCACCATTATCCGGGCGGCTATAACGCCTTTATTAAGGCGATGAACGCGAAGGCAAAAGCGCTGGGCATGACCCGGACGCGTTTTGTGGAACCAACCGGTTTGTCGATTCACAACGTGTCGACCGCGCGCGATCTCACCAAACTGCTGATCGCCAGCAAGCAGTATCCGCTGATTGGGCAACTGAGCACCACGCGTGAAGATATGGCGACCTTCGCCAACCCGGCGTATACGCTGCCGTTTCGCAATACCAACCATCTGGTGTATCGCGACAACTGGAATATTCAGCTCACTAAAACTGGTTTCACCAACGCCGCAGGGCATTGCCTGGTGATGCGCACGGTAATCAACAATAAACCGGTGGCGCTGGTGGTAATGGATGCATTCGGCAAGTACACCCATTTTGCCGATGCCAGTCGTTTACGCACGTGGATCGAAACCGGGAAAGTGATGCCGGTTCCGGCGGCGGCATTGAGCTATAAAAAGCAAAAAGCCGCACAGATGGCTGCAGCGGGCGGCAATGCGGGTGAGCAGACCGCGCAAAACGATTAATTACTCCGGCAGCGTCCAGTCACCTTCGTTGAGTGGGCGCTGCATAATCAACGTATCCCGCCAGTCTCCTTTCTTATACCCGACGCTACGCAATTGTCCGGCAATCTCGAAACCGTGTTTTTTATGCAACCGCAGCGACCCGGGGTTGTTATGCCCGTCGCCAATCACCGCCACCATCTGCCGCCATGGCCCTTCCTCGCAGCGGGTGATTAACGTCTGCATCAGCAGGCTGCCAATGCCGCGTCCGGTCATGCTGGCATCGACATAAATCGACTCTTCCAGGGTATAGCGATAGGCCGGGCGCGGGCGATATTGTGTGGCGTAGCAATAACCGACAACCACGCCGCGATAGAGCGCCACCAGCCACGGCAGACCATACTGCGCGACCGTACGCATACGTCGGCGCATCTCATCGATCGTCGGAGGCGTTTCTTCAAAAGAGGCGCGGCCATTCAACACATGCCACGCATATAACGAGGAGATCGCCTCTACGTCGTCGGGCAGCGCGTCGCGCACCGCAATATCGTTATCAGAAAGCGTATCGGCAACAGACATGGTTCTCACCTTTGCGAAGAAAACCGGAGTCCTCACGACTCCGGTACATCTGCTTACTTTTGCACGATATTTCGTGCAAATCCAGCCTGCGCCATTAAGCAGTTTACTGGAGTTAATCAGAAGAGGGGACTTTCCAGAATTTCTGCTTACTGGTCTTGCCTATTCCGGGATTCATACTGTTGGTCGGGTCATTTTCGCGATAAAAACGGGTCAGCGCGGGCGGTGCTTCATACAGATGCCCGACGTTATGCTCCGCCGGATATTGCGCACCGCGCTGTTGCAGCAGTTCCAGCATTTGCTCTTTCAGCGCGTGAGCATCCACGCCTTTCTTCACGATGTAATCCTGGTGGAAGACATAGCACATAAAGTGACCGTAATAGAGTTTATGTACCAGTTGGCTGTCGATTTCCGCCGGCAGATGTTCATACCATTCGGTGTCATTGCGGCGCAGGGCGATATCCAGCGCCAGAATATCCTCCACCTCATCGGCATGAACCGCCTGGTAGCGAATCGCCGCGCCAGCGGCTGCAAAGCGGTGCAGGAAAGCCTTGCTGCCTTCTTCCGGCGTGCAGGCAAAGAAGTCGCCTTCTGCGGTTTTAAAAAATTCCGTGAGCCAGTTTTGCGCTTCAGCGACGCCATCGCCCGCCATTTTTAACAGCAGATGATGTTCATATTTATCGCGCCAGCTTTTCATGCGCGGCGGCAGATGACTCGGGAACAGGTGACCAAACTTTTGCATCGCGCGGTCGGTAAAGTGCGGACGGAAGCATTTCACCTTTTCCAGCATCGCATCGGTGCGGCCCTTCAGCGTGAAGAAGAACGGCATTTTGTCGGTGCCGAGCTTGTCAATCATCAGGAAGGTGTCTTTGCCGTACTGTTCAGCAATGTCGTAGATATCGCGGTGCATGTATTCACCCGCGACCGGCAGATTGTCGAACGTCGACAGAATATGGCGACGGAGCGCTGTCAGCACCTCGGGTTGGTTGGTGCCAATGTAAAACACCTGCTGGTTTTTTTCCGCTTCAAAGGTGTCGAGACGCACGGCGAAGACCGCCAGTTTCCCGGCGCAGCCGGAGGACTCGAACAGGCGCTCCGGGTCAGCGTTATAGCGCGCGGGGGTGTCGGCATCAATGTCTCTGACGCGGGTGACGTAGTTGTGGTCATGCGCATGACGCCCGTCGTGGCGGACATTTTCCTCTTTGATCCGCTCATCGTCCAATTGACTCAGGATCTGCTCCGGCGTTTGCCCCAGATCGATCCCCAAATGGTTAACCAGTTGCAGCTTGCCGTTTTCATCAATGCGGGCAAACAGGGACATTTCGGTATACGCCGGGCCTCTTTGCACCAGCGAGCCACCGGAGTTATTACAGATCCCACCAATGACCGACGCGCCGATACATGATGAGCCAATCACCGAGTGCGGTTCACGCCCCAGGGGTTTCAGCGCTTTTTCCAGTGAGTACAGCGTGGTGCCTGGATACGCCAATACCTGCTCGCCTTTGCCCAACACGTGCAGTTTGTCGAGGCGCAGGGTGCTGATAATCACAATCTCGCGGTCATAGTCATTGCCGTTCGGCGTGGAACCTTCGGTCAGGCCGGTATTGGCGGCCTGCATCAGGATAATTTTATCGGCGTTGACGCAGGCGTTCAGCACGCGCCAGAGTTCCAGCAGCGATCCGGGAAAGACCACCGCCAGGGCGTCGCCCTGACCGGAACGGAAGCCCTTGCGATAGCGGGCGGTTTTAGCCGGTTCGGTAAGCAGGTGTGAATGTCCCACCAGACGGGCGAGCTCATTCAGGAAGGTTTTATTATCAGTTGTTGTAATGGAAGACATTTTCCACTCCTTGTGGTGGGACAAAATATCAGGTTCAAGCATAGCGCTTTGTATGACAATACGCTTTCTCATTCACGCTGTCTTTGAATTGGCGGCGTTGAAAATTAAGAGAATAACCTTAGCTTTCTGCCGCGCTGCCGTTTAGGCTTATGGCAAAATGCGGTTTTTGCTATATTTTCGCTGCCACGTCGGGCTTTAGAGGAAGAGAGAATCAACATGAAATGGCTATGTTCTGTAGGTGTCGCAGTTAGTCTGGCATTGCAACCCGCGCTGGCGGAGGAGCTGTTCGGAAACCATCCGCTGACGCCGGAAGCGCGGGACGCGTTTGTCACCCAGTTGCTGACGAAAATGACTGTCGATGAAAAGATTGGTCAGTTGCGTTTAATCAGCGTCGGCCCGGATAACCCGAAAGAAGCGATCCGCGAGATGATCAAAGACGGCCAGGTGGGGGCAATTTTTAACACCGTTACCCGTCAGGATATCCGCAAAATGCAGGATCAGGTGATGGAACTGAGCCGCCTGAAAATCCCTCTCTTTTTTGCCTACGACGTATTGCACGGCCAGCGTACCGTCTTCCCGATTAGCCTCGGACTGGCGTCCTCTTTTAACCTCGACGCGGTGAAAACCGTCGGACGCATCTCGGCGTATGAAGCCGCCGACGACGGCCTGAACATGACCTGGGCGCCGATGGTCGATGTCTCCCGCGATCCGCGCTGGGGACGCGCCTCGGAAGGCTTTGGCGAAGATACGTATCTGACCTCCATCATGGGAAAAACGATGGTGGAAGCGATGCAGGGCAAAAGCCCGGCGGATCGCTATTCGGTGATGACCAGCGTTAAGCACTTCGCCGCCTACGGCGCCGTGGAGGGCGGTAAAGAGTACAACACCGTCGACATGAGCCCGCAGCGCCTGTTTAACGACTACATGCCGCCGTACAAAGCCGGTCTGGATGCAGGTAGCGGCGCGGTGATGGTGGCGCTGAACTCATTGAACGGCACGCCAGCGACCTCTGATGCCTGGCTGCTGAAAGACATTCTGCGCGACAAGTGGGGCTTCAAAGGTATTACCGTTTCTGACCATGGTGCTATCAAAGAGCTGATTAAACACGGCACCGCCTCCGACCCGGAAGATGCCGTCCGCGTGGCGCTCAAGTCCGGCATTAACATGAGTATGAGCGACGAGTATTACAGCAAATATCTGCCAGGGCTGATCAAATCCGGCAAAGTGACGATGGCGGAGCTGGATGACGCGACGCGGCATGTACTCAACGTGAAATATGACATGGGGTTGTTTAACGATCCGTACAGCCATCTGGGGGCAAAAGAGTCTGATCCGGTGGATACCAACGCCGAAAGCCGTCTGCACCGGAAAGAGGCGCGTGAAGTGGCGCGTGAAAGTCTGGTGCTGTTGAAAAACCGCCTCGACACGCTGCCGCTGAAAAAATCGGGGACGATTGCGGTTGTTGGCCCGCTGGCGGACAGCAAACGCGACGTGATGGGCAGTTGGTCCGCCGCAGGCGTTGCCGATCAGTCCATCACGGTGCTGACCGGTATTAAAAATGCTCTCGGTACAAAGGGTAAAGTGGTGTACGCCCATGGGGCCAACGTCACTAACGATAAAGACATTGTCACCTTCCTCAATCAGTACGAAGAGGCGGTGAAGGTGGATCCACGTTCACCTCAGGAGATGATTGATGAAGCCGTCAAGGCGGCGAAGCAGTCTGACGTAGTTGTCGCCGTAGTGGGTGAGGCGCAGGGCATGGCGCATGAAGCGTCAAGCCGTACGGATATCACGCTGCCACAGAGCCAGCGCGATCTGATTGCGGCCCTGAAAGCGACCGGCAAACCGCTGGTGCTGGTGCTAATGAACGGTCGTCCGCTGGCGTTGGTGAAAGAAGATCAACAGGCCGATGCGATTCTGGAAACCTGGTTTGCCGGTACAGAAGGCGGCAACGCGATCGCCGACGTCCTGTTTGGCGACTACAACCCGTCGGGCAAACTGCCCATGTCTTTCCCGCGTTCGGTAGGGCAGATCCCGACCTATTACAGCCACCTCAACACCGGTCGTCCGTATAACGCCGACAAGCCGAACAAATACACCTCTCGCTACTTTGACGAAGCGAACGGTCCGCTCTATCCATTTGGTTATGGTCTGAGTTACACCACGTTTGACGTTTCTGACGTGACGCTCTCTGCGCCAACCCTGAAACGCGACGGCAGCGTGACGGCAAGTGTGAAGGTAACCAACACCGGTAAGCGTGAAGGTGAGACGGTGATCCAGCTGTATGTGCAGGACGTCACGGCTTCCCTGAGCCGCCCGGTGAAAGAGCTGAAAGGCTTTAAGAAAGTGAACCTGAAACCTGGTGAAACGCAAACCGTTAGTTTCCCGATTGATATCAATGCGTTGAAGTTCTGGAATCAGCAGATGAAGTTCGATGCCGAACCCGGCAAGTTCAACGTCTTTATCGGCGTCGATTCTGCCCGCGTGAAGCAGGGATCGTTTGAATTGCTGTAACGGTTACAGGGGGAACTGACCAATGGGTTCCCCCTTGTTGGTCCCGTGAAAAAACGGAAATGTCGGGTTAACCGAATACTTTTCGACTATGCTTTCCCCTCAAGTCGCTGAAAAAGTCGGCAAAAAGATGAGGAAAGCTTCATGACAATCTCAAAGATTTGGGCCGGTTCGCTGGCGCTGTTAGCGGCAGTGAGCTTACCCTTGCAGGCGGCGTCGCCGGTGAAGGTCGGTTCGAAAATTGACACCGAAGGCGCGCTGCTCGGCAACATCATTTTGCAGGTGCTGGAAAGCCACGGCGTCAAAACGGTCAATAAAGTCCAGTTAGGCACCACGCCGGTCGTGCGCGGCGCGATCACCTCAGGCGAACTGGATATCTACCCTGAATATACCGGTAACGGCGCATTCTTTTTCAAAGATGAAAGCGATCCGGCGTGGAAAAACGCACAAGCTGGCTTTGAGAAAGTCAAAAAACTCGATGCGGAGCAAAATAAGCTGGTCTGGTTAACGCCGGCGCCAGCTAATAATACCTGGACTATCGCGGTGCGCAGCGATGTCGCCGAAAAAAATAAACTCACCTCACTGGCCGATCTCGGGCGTTATCTGAAAGAGGGCGGTACTTTCAAACTGGCCGCCTCCGCTGAATTTATCGAGCGTGCAGACGCGCTGCCCGCTTTCGAAAAAGCCTACGATTTCAAACTCAGTCAGGATCAGTTGCTGTCGCTGGCAGGGGGTGACACCGCCGTGACCATCAAAGCGGCCGCGCAGCAAACGTCCGGCGTCAATGCCGCGATGGCCTACGGTACGGATGGTCCGGTCGCCGCGCTGGGGCTACAGACCTTAAGCGATCCTAAAGGCGTTCAGCCCATTTATGCGCCAGCGCCTGTGGTGCGTGAGGCGGTACTGAAGGAGTACCCGCAGATGGCGGAATGGCTGCAACCGGTGTTTGCCAGCCTCGATGAAAAAACGTTGCAACAACTTAATGCCAGCATTGCCGTTGAAGGGTTGGACGCCAAAAAAGTGGCGGCGGACTATCTGAAACAAAAGGGATGGGTGAAGTAAACGGACTGAAAAAGGTTGGGTGACGTGTCAAAAGTCAGTATTCAGCGCGTACTGTTGCTGCTGGTTATTCTTTCAGCCGCTGCTGTCGCGCTGCCGTTTGTGAACTATGCGCCGAATCGCCTGGTATCGGGAGAGGGACGCCAGCTCTGGACGCTCTGGCCAGGTTCGGTGTCGATGCTCACCGGCGCGGGTTGCGCCATGTTGACCTTGTGCTTTGTGCCGGGAAGAAAGGGGGCCGTGTGCACGCTGGTGGTGGCGCAACTGCTGGTGATCCTGATGTTGTGGAGCGTCGGCAAGGCGGCGACGTATCTGGCTGAAACCGGGACACCGCTGGCGCGAACCAGTGTGGGAAGCGGTCTGTGGCTGGGGCTTGCGCTCGGATTGCTGGCCTGCAGCGATGCCATCCGGCGGATCACCGCGCAACCTCTCTGGCGCTGGGTGTTACATACGCAGATAGCGATTGTTCCCCTCCTACTCCTGTTGACGGGAACGTTCGACGATCTCTCGTTACTCAAAGAGTACGCTAACCGCCAGGATGTCTTTGATGATGCACTGGCTCAACATTTGACGCTGTTGTCAGGTACCGTATTGCCCGCGCTGGTGATTGGCATTCCCCTCGGTATCGGATGTTATTTTTTCCCGTCCCGCCAGGGACCGGTGTTTACCGTCCTCAATGTGATCCAGACCGTTCCTTCCGTTGCCCTGTTTGGCTTGTTGATTGCGCCGCTTGCCGGACTGGTAAAAGCGTTCCCCTGGCTTGCCACGGTGGGCGTGGCGGGAACCGGTTTGACCCCGGCGTTGATCGCGCTGGTGCTGTATGCGCTTCTGCCGCTGGTTCGTGGCGTGGTGACCGGGCTGAATCAGGTTCCCCGTGATGTTCTGGAAAGCGCACGTGCGATGGGCATGAGCACCGCTCAGCGTTTCCTTCACGTGCAGTTGCCGCTGGCGTTGCCAGTCTTTTTACGTAGCCTGCGGGTGGTGATGGTACAGACCGTCGGGATGGCCGTCATTGCGGCGCTGATTGGCGCTGGCGGTTTTGGCGCGCTGGTGTTTCAGGGACTGCTCAGCAGTGCCGTGGATCTGGTGCTGCTGGGGGTGATCCCGGTTATCGCACTGGCGGTACTGATTGATGCGCTGTTTGATTTAGGGATCGCTCTGCTGAAGGTAACCCACCATGATTGAATTTAGCCACGTAAATAAAGCCTTTGGTGAGCACAACGCGGTTAGCAACCTGAACCTGCACATTCAGGAAGGCAGTTTCTCAGTGCTGATTGGAACCTCGGGCTCGGGGAAATCCACGACCCTGAAAATGATTAACCGACTGGTGGAGCATGACAGCGGCAGGATCCGCTTTGCAGGCGAAGAAATCCGCAGTCTGCCGGTGCTGGAACTGCGCCGACGGATGGGCTACGCGATTCAGTCGATTGGCCTGTTTCCGCACTGGACGGTGGCGCAGAACATCGCCACCGTGCCGCAACTGCTGAAGTGGCCGCGCAGAAAAATTGATGAGCGGGTGGCAGAATTAATGGCGCTGCTCGGGCTGGAAGAGGGATTGCGCGAGCGCTATCCGCACCAGCTTTCCGGTGGGCAGCAGCAGCGCGTGGGCGTGGCGCGGGCGCTGGCCGCCGATCCGCAGGTGCTGTTAATGGATGAACCGTTTGGCGCGCTGGATCCGGTCACGCGTGGGGCGTTGCAGCAAGAGATGACCCGCATCCACCGTTTGCTGGGGCGAACCATTGTGCTGGTGACGCACGACATTGATGAAGCGCTGCGACTGGCGGAGCATCTGGTGCTGATGGACGGCGGCGAGATAGTCCAGCAAGGGACACCGTTGGCGATGCTGACGGCCCCGACGAATGATTTTGTGCAACAGTTTTTCGGTCGCAGTGAACTGGGGGTGCGACTGCTGTCACTGCGCACCGTGGCGGACTATGTTCGCCGGGATGAGCGCATTGACGGAGAGGCGCTGACGGAAGCGATGACGCTGCGCGATGCGCTTTCAGCGTTTGTCGCGCACGGCCGCGATGTGTTACCGGTGGTCAACCGGCAGGGCATGGTTTGCGGGACACTGCATTTTCGCGATCTGCTATCGGAGACGCTGACGCATGAAACGACTGCGTGACCCGCTGCTCTGGCTGATCGCACTTTTCCTGCTGATGCTGGCAGGTTTACCGCACAGTCAGGCGATTTTCGCCAGCCTGTTTCCCGAACTTCCACGTCCGGTCTATCAGCAGGAGAGCTTTCTCGCGCTGGCGCTGGCCCATTTCTGGCTGGTGGCCGTGTCGAGCCTGTTTGCGGTGGTGATTGGTGTCGGCGCCGGGATTGTGGTGACCCGACCATGGGGAAGAGAGTTTCGTCCGCTGGTGGAGACCATTGCCGCCGTTGGACAAACCTTCCCGCCCGTCGCGGTATTGGCGATTGCGGTGCCGGTGATGGGGTTTGGTCAGCAACCGGCCATTATTGCGTTGATTCTGTACGGCGTGTTACCCATCCTCCAGGCGACGCTGGCGGGGATAGGATCGATCCCGGAAAGTGTGCGCAGCATTGCCAGTGGCATGGGGATGAGTCCGGGACAACAGTTACGCAAGGTTGAGCTGCCGCTGGCGGCACCGGTGATTCTGGCAGGTGTGCGAACGTCGGTGATTATCAATATTGGCACTGCGACTATCGCGTCGACGGTAGGGGCCAGCACGCTCGGTACACCGATTATCATTGGTCTGAGCGGGTTCAATACGGCGTATGTCATTCAGGGGGCGTTGCTGGTTGCGCTGGCGGCGATCATCGTAGACCGCCTGTTCGAACGGTTAGTGCAGCACCTTAGCCGGCACGCAAAATGAAGGTATAGCCTGCAAGCATCACGCCGCCAATACCGCCGATGGCCATGAGTAAAAAGAGGGTGATGACACCGATTTTTGCTACGCTCATGATGTTCTCCTTATGTTAACCCAGAGATTATACAGAGAAGCGTAGCTGTTAATGAATCATTAAATGCCAAGCGGGTAAATATCGTGCCCTTCCGCACGCCAGGCATTCAGTTGCTGTTGCTGCGCCGATGTTTGATTTTCACCGCACCACACCAGTAAGGTGCGCCCTTCGAACAGGTCCGGGCGAAACTGGCTCAGCGAATGGGCCAGTACGTCAACCCGCCATCCCTGCTGACTGGCGACCCAGCCTTCCAGCCACAAACGCGTGGTATCGTGAATATTCCAGCCCACCACCAGCGCATCTTTCCCCTGTTTTTTTCTGGCTGAGGCGAGGCAAATGGCGACGTAGTTGATCAGTACGCCATCAAGGATCCCCAGTAGTGCCAGTAGCGTCGGCTGTTGGCACTGCAATCGTCGACGTAGCGGAAGAAAAAGATGGGTGGTCAGCGTTTGCGCGGGGAAATCCTGGCCACGCTCTTTCAGCCAGACCCGCAGGTTGTGCAGATTGTTGTTTTGCAGATAGTGCAACAGGATTTCCTGTTGTTCACGCCAGCCGTTTTGCAGGTCTACGTTCTCATTGCTCAACAGCATTTTGACTTTGCTGACCTGCACCCCGTTATCTATCCAGTGCTTGATTTCGCGGATCCTGTCGATATCCGAATCATTGAACAGGCGATGCCCCCCGTCGGTACGCTGGGGTTTCAATAATCCATAACGCCGTTGCCACGCGCGAAGCGTAACGGGGTTAATATCACAAAGCAAAGCCACTTCACCTATGGTGTAAAGCGCCATTATTTTATCCTTGCTCGCGA
The DNA here is from genome assembly GCF_050252275.1 of Citrobacter sp. Classification (NCBI taxonomy): domain Bacteria; kingdom Pseudomonadati; phylum Pseudomonadota; class Gammaproteobacteria; order Enterobacterales; family Enterobacteriaceae; genus Citrobacter; species Citrobacter sp. The sequence continues at coordinate 15,587 of NZ_JBFWLF010000016.1, forward strand.
GGTCCCAGTCTAACTTTAGTCGCTCTTTTTCGAACCAGGTAGTTTTGTCTGTTTTTTGTTCAGGTGAGGGGGGGGGTTTATCAGTACACCGGTACTTTTTGTGTGATATCCCTTACTAATTTCTCATTTTATGCAACAGTTCAAAGACAGATCCCGCGAGTCGATGTATGTTACGCGGTTTTAGTTGATGTGTGGTCTGCAGGTATGTACGAGTTTAATCTGGTGTTGCTGCTGCTTCAGCAGATGTGCGTGTTTTTGGTTATCGCATGGCTGATGAGTAAAACTCGTTTATTCATACCATTGATGCAGGTAACCGTTCGTTTGCCGCACAAACTGCTGTGCTACGTAACCTTCTCCATTTTCTGTATCCTCGGCACCTATTTCGGTCTGCATATTGACGACTCTATCGCCAACACACGGGCAATTGGCGCGGTGATGGGCGGTCTGCTTGGCGGGCCGGTCGTGGGTGGACTGGTGGGGCTGACCGGGGGTCTGCACCGCTACTCAATGGGCGGCATGACGGCGCTCAGTTGTATGATCTCCACCATCGTGGAAGGATTGCTGGGTGGTCTGGTGCACAGCGTGCTGACGCGGCGGGGACGCACGGATAAAGTCTTTAATCCGCTGACGGCCGGGGCGATCACATTTGTCGCCGAAATGGTACAGATGCTGATCATTTTGCTGATAGCCCGGCCGTTTGACGATGCTTACCGACTGGTCAGCAATATCGCCGCTCCCATGATGGTCACCAACACCGTCGGTGCGGCGCTGTTTATGCGTATTTTGCTCGACAAGCGGGCGATGTTTGAAAAATATACCTCTGCGTTTTCCGCTACTGCGCTGAAAGTGGCGGCCTCCACCGAGGGGATCTTGCGCCAGGGATTCAACGAAGTGAACAGCATGAAGGTGGCGCAGGTGCTGTACAAAGAACTCGATATCGGCGCGGTGGCAATTACTGACCGCGAGCGGCTGTTAGCCTTTACCGGGATTGGCGACGACCATCACCTGCCGGGCAGGCCGATCTCCTCCGGTTACACGCTGCGGGCCATCGAGACGGGCGAGGTGGTTTACGCTGACGGCAACGAAGTGCCGTATCGCTGCTCACTGCATCCACAGTGCAAGCTCGGTTCTACGCTGGTCATTCCCTTACGCGGAGAAAACCAACGGGTGATGGGCACCATCAAACTCTATGAAGCGAAAAACCGGTTGTTCAGTTCCATTAACCGAACGCTGGGTGAGGGGATTGCGCAGCTACTTTCCGCGCAGATCCTTGCTGGACAATATGAACGTCAGAAAGCGATGTTGACGCAGTCAGAAATTAAGCTGCTGCATGCGCAGGTCAATCCGCATTTTCTGTTTAATGCGCTCAACACCATCAAAGCGGTGGTGCGCCGCGACAGTGAACAGGCGAGCCAACTGGTACAGGATCTCTCTACCTTTTTCCGTAAGAACTTAAAGCGCCCGTCGGAGATCGTCACACTGGCCGACGAAATTGAGCACGTGAATGCCTATCTGCAAATCGAGAAAGCGCGATTCCAGTCGCGGTTGCAGGTGAGTTTAAACGTGCCGGATGCGCTGGCGCATCAACAGTTGCCAGCCTTCACCCTGCAACCCATAGTCGAAAACGCCATTAAGCATGGGACATCGCAACTGCTGGGGACGGGGGAGGTGTCCATCACCGCCCGTCAGGAAGGGCAGTATTTGATGCTGGATATTGAAGATAACGCCGGGTTGTATCAGCCCTCCGCGAACGTCAGCGGTCTGGGCATGAATCTGGTGGATAAACGCCTGCGTGAACGGTTTGGCGATGATTATGGTATTAGCGTCGTCTGCGAACCGGATTGCTTTACCCGAATAACCCTACGACTGCCCCTGGAGGAGACGCATGATTAAAGTGCTGATTGTGGATGATGAACCGTTAGCGCGGGAAAATCTGCGGATCCTGTTACAGGAACAAAGTGATATCGAGATCGTTGGCGAGTGCGCCAACGCCGTGGAAGCGATTGGCGCGGTGCATCGACTGCATCCGGACGTGCTGTTTCTGGATATTCAAATGCCGCGTATCAGCGGGCTGGAAATGGTGGGTATGCTCGACCCGGAGCATCGGCCGTATATTGTTTTTCTGACCGCTTTTGACGAATACGCAATTAAAGCCTTTGAAGAACACGCTTTTGATTATCTGCTTAAACCGATAGAAGAGGCGCGGCTGGAGAAAACCCTTAGCCGCCTGCGCCAGGAGCGGAGCAAACAGGACGTATCGGTATTGCCGGAAAACCAACAGTCGCTGAAGTTTATCCCCTGTAGCGGCCATAGCCGGATCTATCTGCTGCAAATGGATGATGTCGCTTTCGTCAGCAGTCGCATGAGCGGTGTTTATGTCACCAGCAGCGACGGCAAAGAAGGCTTTACTGAACTGACGCTCAGAACGCTGGAAAGCCGCACGCCATTGCTGCGCTGTCATCGACAATATCTGGTTAACATGGCGCAGTTACAGGAAATTCGTCTGGAAGATAACGGTCAGGCGGAACTGATACTGCGTAATGGGTTAACTGTTCCGGTCAGTCGCCGCTATCTGAAAAGTTTGAAAGAGGCGATTGGCCTGTAAAACTGATACACTGCGCGCCATTGCATTATCGACAGTTGAAGGCTCTATGCTAAGTAACGATATTCTTCGTAGCCTGCGCTACGCCCTGAAAGCCAATAATAACGACATGGTGCGCATTCTTGCGCTGGCCGACATGGAATCCACCTCTGCGGGTTTCGACACCTGGATGACCAGGGAAGATGAAGAGGGGTTTGTCCGCTGCCCGGATATTATCCTCTCCGGATTCCTGAACGGCCTGATTTACGAGAAGCGCGGCAAAGATGAGTCTGCGCCTGAACTGGCGCTTGAGCGTCGGGTGAACAACAATACGGTGCTGAAAAAGCTGCGTATCGCTTTTTCACTGAAAACGGATGATATTCAGGCGATTATGACCCAGCAGAACGTTCGCGTTTCAATGCCGGAAATCACCGCCATGATGCGTTCTCCGGATCATAAAAACTACCGCGAGTGTGGTGATCAGTTTATGCGTTATTTCCTGCGCGGATTGACGGCGCGTCTGCACGGCAATAAAGGCTGATAGAAAGCGACGACCCGGCTGGATGCCAGGTCGTCGTCGTTTGATTATTTCACTTCCTTAAAGCCAGCGGTTTCCAGCATTTTCTGGCTCTGTTTCATGCTAATGCCGTTGCTTGGGTCACCCGAGAATTGCGTACCCATCACGCCCTGCAGCTTTTTAAAGTCAACTTTTTCCATGTCAACAGAAACGGATTCTTCCGCGTAGCCATCCTTATAGGTCAGCTTTTCTTCCACGCCAGGAATGTTTTGATATTTTTCGCTGATCGGATCGAGGATTTTCGCCGCATCTTCTTTGGTTTTTACCCCGATAGAGGCATAGTTGATTTTGTTCTCTGAGGTCTGCTTAATGACTTTGTCACCCTTGTAGGTATAGGTCATTACGATCTCAGTGCCATTGACGTCCGCTTTGAATGTTTTGCTTTCTTCCTTGTCACCACATCCTGCCAGAGAGAAAACGAGAACTGACGCAAAAACGACCGAAAAAAACGTATTTAATGCTTTCATGTAAAACTCCATTTTATTAAACGTCTGGTGCTCAAAAATAAACCTTGCTGGGTATGTATACCAGAAGTGAGGCAGGAGAGGGGGAAATGGCTACTGAATATGCCTGAAAATGATCATTGAAAAATCTGAAATCACGCGAGTTATTGCCTGGATTAATATGACGCAAAAGAAAAAGCGCCGCGAGAGCGGCGCTTTAGAGAGGCTTATTTAACCTGGTGTCCAGGCTTTGCGCCTTCATCCGGGGTCAGCAGAAAGATGTCTGTCCCGCCAGGACCTGCGGCCATCACCATCCCTTCTGAGATGCCGAAGCGCATTTTACGCGGCGCCAGGTTTGCCACCATGACCGTATGACGACCAATCAGCACCTGCGGGTCCGGATAAGCAGAGCGAATGCCGGAGAAGACGTTACGCTTCTCGCCGCCCAAATCCAGCGTCAGGCGCAGCAGTTTATCGGAGCCATCAACGAATTCAGCGTTTTCAATCAACGCTACGCGCAGATCGACTTTCGCGAAATCGTCAAAGGTAATGGTTTCCTGAATCGGGAAGTCCGCCAGTGGGCCGGTTACCGGAGCTGCCATAGCTTTCACCTCTTCTTTAGAGGCTTCCACCAGCGCTTCCACCTGCTTCATATCGATACGGTTATACAGAGCTTTGAAAGTATTGACCTTATGGCCCAGAAGCGGTTGCGCAATAGCATCCCAACGCAGTTCGCTGTTCAGGAATGCTTCAACGCGCTCGCTCAGCGTCGGCAGCACCGGCTTCAGGTACGTCATCAGCACGCGGAACAGGTTGATGCCCATTGAGCAGATCGCCTGCAGATCGGCGTCGCGACCTTCCTGTTTCGCCACCACCCACGGTGCCTGTTCGTCAACATAGCGGTTCGCGACATCCGCCAGCGCCATGATTTCACGGATCGCTTTGCCGAACTCACGGCTTTCCCACGCCTCGCCAATCACAGCCGCTGCATCGGTAAAGGTTTTATACAGCGCAGGGTCAGCCAGTTCAGCCGCCAGTACACCATCGAAACGTTTGTTGATAAAGCCAGCGTTACGGGAGGCGAGGTTAACCACCTTGTTGACGATATCGGCGTTTACGCGCTGGACGAAGTCTTCCAGATTCAGGTCGATATCATCAATGCGCGAAGAGAGCTTCGCGGTGTAGTAGTAACGCAGGCTGTCGGCATCAAAATGGTTCAGCCAGGTGCTGGCCTTAATAAACGTGCCGCGGGATTTGGACATCTTCGCGCCGTTGACCGTGACATAACCATGCACGAACAGGTTCGTCGGTTTACGGAAGTTGCTGCCTTCCAGCATGGCAGGCCAGAACAGGCTATGGAAATAGACGATATCTTTGCCGATGAAGTGATACAGTTCGGCAGTAGAATCTTTCTTCCAGTATTCGTCGAAGCTGACGGTATCGCCGCGCTTATCGCACAGGTTTTTGAAAGAGCCCATGTAGCCGATTGGCGCATCCAGCCAGACATAGAAATATTTGCCTGGCGCATTCGGGATTTCAAAACCAAAGTAAGGGGCATCGCGGGAGATATCCCACTGCTGCAGGCCGGATTCAAACCATTCCTGCATTTTGTTCGCCACCTGCTCCTGCAGCGCGCCGCTTCGAGTCCACGCCTGCAGCATTTCGCTGAAAGAGGGCAGGTCAAAGAAGAAGTGTTCGGAGTCACGCATCACTGGCGTCGCGCCAGAGACCACAGACTTCGGTTCGATCAGCTCAGTCGGGCTGTAGGTCGCGCCGCACACTTCGCAGTTGTCGCCGTATTGATCCGGTGATTTACATTTCGGGCAGGTACCTTTCACAAAACGATCCGGCAGGAACATGCCTTTTTCCGGATCGTAGAGCTGAGAAATGGTGCGGTTCTTAATAAAACCGTTATCTTTCAGACGGGTATAGATGAGCTCAGACAACTCCCGGTTCTCGTCGCTGTGCGTGGAGTGGTAGTTGTCATAGCTGATGTTGAACCCGGCGAAATCCGTCTGGTGCTCCTGACTCATTTCACCAATCATCTGCTCCGGAGTGATGCCAAGCTGCTGTGCTTTCAGCATGATCGGCGTGCCGTGGGCGTCGTCGGCGCAGATGAAGTTGACCTCGTGGCCGCGCATTCGTTGGTAACGGACCCAGACATCAGCCTGGATGTGCTCCAGCATATGGCCGAGGTGGATTGAGCCGTTGGCGTACGGCAGCGCGCACGTTACCAGAATTTTCTTCGCGACTTGAGTCATAGTAGATGTTACTTCTTCTCTGTTGAAAGGGGGTTCTGATGTTACCTGAAAGGTAATAACTACGCCAAGAATTAAGGGCATCAAACCACAAATGAATAATTGTTACCGCTGGAGTACACTACCTCACTACAATTGACCTTTTCAGAACAACAAAAAGGAGTCGGGATGAACGCACAATCCCAGGCCAAATCACCAGAAACCCTGCGCGCCATGGTCGCCGGGACGCTGGCGAATTTTCAGCACCCCACCCTGAAGCATAACCTGACGACACTTAAAGCGTTACACCACGTCGCCTGGATGGATGACACGCTGCACGTTGAACTGGTCATGCCGTTCGTCTGGCACAGTGCCTTTGAGGTGTTAAAAGAGCAATGTAGCGCTGATCTGCTGCGAATTACCGGGGCGAAGGCGATCGACTGGAAGCTTTCTCACAACATCGCCACCCTGAAGCGCGTGAAAAATCAGCCGGGCGTGAACGGCGTGAAGAACATTATCGCCGTCAGCTCCGGCAAAGGCGGCGTCGGTAAATCGTCGACTGCGGTAAACCTGGCGCTGGCATTAGCGGCAGAAGGGGCGAAAGTAGGGATTCTGGACGCCGACATTTATGGTCCGTCGATCCCAACTATGCTGGGGGCGGAAAACCAGCGCCCAACCTCGCCGGATGGTACCCATATGGCGCCGATCATGTCTCACGGGCTGGCGACCAACTCCATCGGTTATCTGGTCACTGATGATAACGCGATGGTGTGGCGTGGGCCGATGGCCAGTAAGGCGCTGATGCAGATGCTACAAGAGACGCTGTGGCCGGATCTGGATTACCTCGTGCTGGACATGCCGCCGGGTACTGGTGATATCCAGCTGACGCTGGCACAAAACATCCCGGTCACGGGGGCCGTTGTGGTGACCACGCCGCAGGATATTGCGTTGATTGACGCTAAAAAAGGCATTGTCATGTTCGAAAAAGTCGAGGTGCCGGTGCTGGGCATTGTCGAAAACATGAGCATGCATATCTGCAGCAACTGCGGTCATCATGAGCCGATCTTTGGTACCGGTGGCGCGCAAAAACTGGCTGAGCAGTATCACACGCAACTGTTGGGACAAATGCCGTTGCATATTAGTCTGCGTGAAGATCTCGATCGCGGGACGCCAACCGTGGTCAGCCGTCCGGACAGTGATTTCACCGTGATGTATCGCGAACTGGCGGGACGTGTTGCCGCACAGCTTTACTGGCAGGGTGAAGTCATCCCAGGCGAAATTGCCTTTCGCGCCGTCTGATCTCGGCTAAACGGTTTTATTCTCTCTATTCACCGCATTGATTTTATATCGGTGTGGTGAATATCTAATTTGAATAACGCTATCTGAGTTATGCAGAGCCACTGAATAACGTGGGCGTTCTTCTTAAATCTGACCGCCTGTGCCGGGTTATCCTGATGACCTTAACGATAAAATAAGCGTTGAATTCCCCCTCAGCCCGAGGGGGGCGAACCTCAACGATGATAGAAAATCTCGCCGTCGTAAGCTTTAATAATTTTACCGTCAGCGTCATTGATCAGCACATAGGCACCGCCCATGTAGGTCCAGTGTGTCCCGGCATCTGGCGCAGGTAAATTACGCAGATTCCACTGTTTGATGGTGTACTCGTCAGAGCGATACATCTCTGGCACCGTATCGCCAGGCTTGAAGTGGGTAAAGTCGGCGATGAAACCACTGAGTTCATATTGATCAATCCCCTTCGCGGGGACGGCTGTAGCTGGTGCGGCCCAGACCGCGCTGGATGCGAGCAGCAGCGCGCCTACCACCAATTTATTCTTCATACTTCTACGCTCTCCACTGTTAGGACCCTCAAAATCAGTCGTGTATCTTTCCCGGCCTTCATGATAACTGACAAGCGCGGGTTTGTTAGATTCCCGAAAAATTCGTAAAAAATGTAAAATTTATTAGTCTGACATGCACTATAGAAGAAAATCGCCAAATACGGGGAGAGGGGCGATGCATTTCGGAACACAGGCTAACAGTGGATTAGCCCCATATGCAAAAATGCAGACGTTCAGCGTACATCACGCCTGCAATAAAACCCGCACTGATGATAAGGGTGTGTAGGAAAAAATGAAAAATAATTAACTTCACTATCCGGAGGCTCATTTTTAAATACGTATTAAAGACGATGTTGTTGAGAATTGTCTAGCTATAACAATTAATTAATGTCAACATATAAACAGATTGAAATAAAACTATGGATTATTCCTGGATTGTCAATATTGATAAAGATCATGGAAAACACGCTGAATAGTTATTAAGAATCATCGTTTTGATGACATTAGTCTTTTGTATTTGTTACGTTAATTAATTGCAAATTTGAAGACAGCGAATAACTATTTTCTTCGGATTTATCCTGGTGTCATGCATCCTCTAAGTTATTTGATCTTAATTTCCCTAAATTATATTGACAGATGAAAGCAGCCTAAATATTCTGCGCACTAAATAGTGATATAAAAACACGCTGCTTTTGCAGGGTGATATTATTTTGTTAATTAATGATGGTGATGGCAGTGATGAAACAGTTAACTATAAAAAAGGCGGTATTTTCGCTTTTGGTTGTCAGTATTCTGTCCGGCTGCGTGTCGGAAGAGCAGCGCCTGGCGCGCTGTGAAGCCAAAGGCGTCAGTCGTGATGTCTGCTATCAGGTAGAACAGTCTAATCAACAGATGATTATCAATAACGCGGAGCAAAACGCGTATGTGAATGCACGTGAAGCGGTAAAGCAACACGCTCAGGCGGCAAAGAAAAAAAACATATATCACTTTGAAGGCATGGAAATTAAAAAGGTGAGTACCGGGCTTGATATTGATGGAGCTCATGCTGCGGTTATCGAGAAAGAGGAAAAAGCGACGGTCTATCAACAAGGGTTGCACTATTTTGTCGTGTACACCAACGGGCGGTTAGCCGTGCTGAACGAGCAGAGACAGTTTTTGGGGTGGGCGAAATGAGAGATTATCTGTTAGCGCTTATTCCGCTAACGTCCTTTTCCGCAGATGCTTCTGATATTGCGCAGGCACAACAAGCCGTTGCTCATGCCCAACTAATGGTTGACGCGGTATAAGAGGATGTTGCCGCCGTGCGGGTGGCGGCTTTCACTATTGATGTTCAGGCTGAACAGGTAAATGCAGAGTAGCGAAAGGGTTACAAATCGGGGCAGTGAGGGTATCATCACGCGAGTGACCTGACCGTCACGCAGAAAAATTTCGTTAATGACTCGGGGTGCCCCTTTTCACGAAGGGCTGAGAAATACCCGTACCACCTGATCTGGATAATGCCAGCGTAGGGAAGTCAGACACTGCTCGTGTCCCTTCTTCGCGCGGGCAGGAGCGTAACCATGCAGCCTGACCTGCACAGCCGCGAACATGCGGTTCGTACCTTACAAGATTTTCGTACCCTTTCTCCGTTAACACATTGTATGACCAATGACGTCGTGCAGAGTTTTACCGCCAATACGCTACTGGCGCTGGGGGCTTCTCCGGCGATGGTGATTGAGCCCGAAGAAGCTCGCCAGTTTGCAGCCCTTGCCAGCGCGTTGCTCATCAACGTCGGCACGTTGACACAACCGCGTGCACATGCAATGCGGGCGGCGGTTGAGCAGGCAAACAGCGCCAAAACTCCATGGACACTGGACCCGGTTGCCGTAGGCGCGCTTGAATACCGTCGCCGTTTCTGCCTGGAACTCCTTGCCTTAACACCTGCTGCCATTCGCGGTAACGCCTCTGAGATCCTGGCGTTAGCCGGTGAAAGCGCTGGGGGGCGTGGAGTGGATGCTACCGACCCGGTTGCAACGGCTCTGCCGGCGGCGCAGATTCTTGCCCGCCACACCGGCGCTGTTGTGGTAGTCACCGGCGAAGTGGATTACATCACCGACGGCGAGCGCACTCTGAGCGTCACCGGCGGCGATCCGCTGATGACGAAAGTCGTGGGCACTGGCTGTGCGCTTTCTGCCGTGGTCGCCGCCAGCTGCGCGCTACCCGGAAACCGGATCGAAAACATCGCGTCCGCCTGTGGATGGATGAAACTGGCAGGGCAGCACGCCAGCAAAATCTGTCACGGACCCGGCAGTTTTCTTCCGGCCTTTCTCGATGCGCTCTACACCCTGGATGCGGAGGTCGCAGCATGAAGCGGATTAACGCACTGACCATTGCCGGTACCGATCCCAGCGGCGGCGCCGGTATTCAGGCCGATCTGAAAACCTTCTCGGCGCTCGGCGCTTACGGCTGTGCGGTAATTACCGCGCTGGTGGCGCAGAATACACGTGGCGTGCAGTCGGTGTATCGCATTGAACCGGATTTTGTCGCCGCCCAGCTCGATTCGGTGTTCAGCGATGTGCGCATCGATACCACCAAAATCGGTATGCTGGCGGAAACCGATATCGTTGAGGCGGTGGCGGAGCGACTGGAACGCCATCAGGTGCAGAATGTCGTACTCGACACAGTCATGCTGGCGAAAAGTGGCGATCCGTTATTGTCGACTTCCGCCGTTGAGACATTGCGCAGGCGACTGTTGCCACAGGTTTCACTCATTACGCCTAATCTGCCCGAAGCGGCAGCGCTGCTGGATTGCCCGCACGCACGAACAGAACAAGAGATGCTGGAACAGGGGCGAGCGTTGCTGGCGATAGGCTGTGGCGCAGTGTTGATGAAAGGCGGTCATCTGGACGATGAACAAAGTCCTGACTGGCTCTTTACAGCGACCGGTGAGCAGCGCTTTACCGCACCGCGGGTGATGACCAAAAACACGCACGGCACCGGATGTACGCTCTCTGCGGCGCTGGCCGCGCTGCGTCCACGACATGCTGACTGGGCCGGGACAGTGCAGGAGGCGAAAGTCTGGCTGTCGGCGGCGCTCGCGCAGGCTGACACGCTGGAGGTTGGACACGGCATCGGGCCGGTTCATCATTTCCACGCGTATTGGTAGCGTATATACTGGCAGCAGACTGGCTGTCAGGAAAAAGACTCATGGAACAAGCGCATACTCAACTTATCGCGCAACTGAACGAACGTATTTCAGCGGTGGATAATACCCCGCTGTATATCAAGTTTGCCGAAACGGTGAAAAATGCCGTGCGCAGTGGTGTGATTGCGCATGGCAACATTTTGCCTGGCGAACGCGATCTCAGTCAGTTAACAGGCGTTTCGCGCATCACGGTGCGCAAAGCGATGCAGGCGCTGGAAGAAGAAGGCGTGGTGACGCGTGCTCGCGGCTACGGCACGCAGATCAACAACATCTTTGAATATTCGCTGAAAGAGGCGCGTGGGTTTTCTCAACAGGTGGTGCTGCGCGGGAAAAAACCGGACACCTTATGGGTCAACAAACGGGTGGTTAAGTGTCCGGAAGAGGTGGCGCAACAGCTGGCGATTGCCGCCGGCAGCGATGTGTTTCTGCTTAAGCGCATCCGCTACGTTGATGAGGACGCGGTTTCTATCGAGGAGTCGTGGGTGCCCGCGCATCTTATTCATGATGCCGATGAAATTGGCATATCGCTGTACGACTATTTCCGCAGCCAGCATATCCATCCCCAGCGCACGCGCTCACGGGTGAGTGCAAAGATGCCGGATGCTGAGTTCCAGTCGCATATCCAGATGGACAGCAAAGTGCCGGTGCTGGTGATCAAACAGGTAGCGCTTGACCAACAGCAGCGGCCCATCGAGTACAGCATCAGCTACTGCCGAAGCGATTTATACGTCTTTGTGTGCGAGGAGTAACGCCTCGCGAAACGGCGCACAGTCACCGCCGCGATGTCCTACCACCCACGATGCCACGGCGTTGCCGAGCAGCACGGCATCCGCCAGCGACCAGCCCGACGCCAGCCCGGCCAGCATGCCGCCCGCGTGGCTGTCACCGGCGCCAATCGTGTCAACGACCGTTGTCGGGAAGGCGGGTACGCATCCGGAAGATTGCGCGCTGAAATACCAGGCACCTTCTTTGTCATGGCGCACGATTAACGGCGCAGAAAATTGCTTCACCCATTGCGCACCTAAGTCTTCCACATCCTGGCTGAGACCAAACCGCTCCGCCGCGATTTCGGCTTCCTGACGATTGAGCGACACCAGAGGGCGACAAGCCAGAATGCGTGACATCAGTGCATCAGGAATATCGCCAATGCGCGGGCCAAAATCGATAAACGGTATAACGCGATCCAGCCCTTCCAGCCACTGCACCAACAGCTCGCCGCAGGGTGAGGAGAGTTGATAGCCCGAAAGATAAATCAGGCTGTCAGGTGAGATGGTGAGCTGGGCCAGCCAGTCGGTATTCCACTGGTTCTCCACGCCGCTGAATGACATAAACGTGCGCTCGCCATCCGGTTCGACCAGCGCAAGGCACCAGCCGTTGTCACCTTGTGTGGTCTCGATGAGGCTGTGTAACCCTTCTTTCGCCATCCGGTTACGAATGATCTCCGCCCATACTCCCTGGCCCAGCGGCAGGGCGTTACCGGCATCAATACCCAGCCGTTTCAGCGCCACGGCGATGTTCAGCGCGCAGCCGCCGACGTTAACGCCTTGCTGTTTGAGTTCAATGTCACACCCGCGCCAGGGCAGGGCATAGGCATCAGCGATGACATCGATGACCGCCGCGCCGATAACCGTGACCGGATGGCGGGTCGTTAACCCCGGCAACAATTCGGCTAAACGTGAAGTGTTCATGACGCCTCCCGACGTTGGCGCAGACGAGCAAGCGCCGTCGCATAGCGGTTGAAATCGAGCTGATTGACCGTATCCAGCTCTTGTTTCCATACCGGGTTGATGGCAGCTATACCCTGCAACGCGCCGCAAATGGCCGTTGCCATTGCTCCAATGGTATCGGTATCGCCGCCGAGGTTGGCACACAAAATGGCGCAGCGATTGGGATCCGTTTGCGCCAGTTCGACCATCGCAATGGCGCAGGCCACCGATTCGATCGTGCTGGTTCCGGCGCCAATCACCTGATACAACCGTTCGCTGGCCGCTTCGGCTCCGTCAGCATTACGCACAATTTTCAGCGCCATCTCCAGACGCGCACAAAGCGATGCGCTGAACGTAGTAATGCGCTTTTGCTGGGCGTGCAGGGCAATGGCGGGAAGCGAGTCAACAATTGCGGCCCAGGAATCACCCTCAATCGCCCGTGAAATCGCCCATGCCACCACCACCGCACCGGCGATAGCCAGATCGGATTTGTGCGTCGGGCTGGAGGCCAGCGCGATATCCTCAATAAACGCATCCAGATCGCGGGCGGGCAGCAGGCATCCCAATGGCGATACGCGCATGGCCGCGCCGTTGGTGACGCCGTTATTCTCCAGTTCTGCTACCGGTTTCCCGTCGCGAATCGCGTTCAGGGCGATTTTCGACGTCGGCCCGAGAACGTTTTTATTGAAGGCGTCAAAGCGCAACACCCAGTCGAGAATGTTCCGTCCAATCAGGTCCGGGTCGATCTCGCCGTCACGTTCCAGCAGAGCATCCGCCAGACAGAGCGCCATTGAGGTATCGTCGGTAAATTCTGCGCGGCCAAAATAACAGGCCGCATTATTTTCTTTTGG